>NZ_JABXGI010000039.1:0-18310 GCF_022627865.1 Herbaspirillum sp. C7C2 | reverse complement strand
TTTTTCATGGCTTCCTTTCCGAGTGGAAGCTATCTTCTCAAATTTTCAGCGGTCCGAAAAATCCGGGGCAGGTCACTTTGATTGCTCAGTTCTACGCAAAGCGGATATCTCTTCTTGAAGCTTATTAATTTCGAATTTCAAATCGGCTTTTGTACTTTCAAATTTTTCCTTGAGGATAGATAGCTCAGATCTAGTTCTGTGCAGTTCTAAATCTCGATCAATTTTTTCCATCTCCAAAGCTTTCAGCCTTGCAATCGCAACCTTAAGTTCCCTAGTTAGTTTATTTGGGCTCTTGGAGGAACTGATACCTTCGTCGTGTTGCAGTTTTTTCAGTAGATCAAGTGCCGATTCCAGACGCAGCCTTAACTCGGGGTATCGGCAGAGAGTGTCATGAGAATTTGTCAAAAACGTTTTCTCCCAAGAAAATGTGTCTCCGAGAGCCGAATTCCATGACCATTTGTTAAACTGACGAACAGATTTTGGAAGAAGCTCCCAAATTTTTCCAGGCTTTATGGGGACCACATTATTTCCTCGATCCGACTCTCGCCTAACTATATTGCCGCTAGCCACCTGCTCCAGATAGTGGATCTTGGTCAGGATATTTTCCTTAGCAATTTTCTCGACGACGTGCGCTATAGAAGGTTTTTTATGAGCAGACACTGTTTTATTTTTGTTCTTCTTGGTCAGTTTATTCAAGGATTTCTCCTTTCTTTCATGAGAGCAACCGCCCGCACCAACCCGTGAATATCATCCTCAGCTCTGCTCCGTAATAGGGAGCCGCTCGGAAGAGCTTTTAAAGCATCTTCCATACTTGCAATATTGCCTTCCAAATTCCTGATGTAGTCATCTGAGCTCAAATTAAAAATGCATCCAGTGCATCGCTCAGGCGACGCGAGCTCCCGGTGTAATTTTTTGTCCTGCTTGGAATGGCACTTAGCGCTTTTCACGGACAAAGCGCCCCCGGCCATGCACTGACCATGGGGATAAGGAGCGGGAAAATGTCCTCGCTTCTTTACCACTTCGAAAATCATCTTCTCCTTATCCAGTAGATTTGTGCCGGAGAAGTCAATCATGTTTGTGAGCTTCGTTCCTATGCGACGAAGGTATTTTTCGTAACCGCCGAAAAATTTTCCATTCGAAAAAACAGCGCATATGTCATCGAACATCTTTTTGTAACCAACTTCACTATATTCATCATTCAACTCCTTTGCCTGGGCTAGGTATGCCCCCTTTAGCTCATTCATCGATTTTCGGATTTTGAACGGAATGGTTTCAAAATCGGGCCTCATGGAACTGTCGGTGAGATAAATCAGAGGGGTGAGAAGATTGGTTCCCAACTGCAACGCAAGCGATTGTAGGTCGGCATTCTCGTATCGATAGAACATAATTAGGCAGTATGCCCGCCGAAACATATGAGAAGCAACACTGTTAAAACTGTCACCCACCGCATATTTAAGGAAGAACCCTGCGTCGTTCGTACGCTCTCTATAAGCGAAGACATAGGTACTTCTCTTGGGGCTAAAGCCATGTCTATTACTTAATCGCGGGTATAAAAACAGGCTCTGTCTCTCAATTTTTGTAAAGTCATTTCCAAGGTATTGCTGCAAGAAATGGTCATGCTGCAGGCCTAGTTCTTGCAGGAGCAAGATCGCATCCTTTGTTGCGGTATTTACGTAATAAGGAAGACGATCTCGAAATGACTTCTCGATGTAGAAGTTCACCACATAGAGTTCTAGGTCTTCATCGACCACTGTCAGATCCCCTTGGCGCAATCCGATCTTTCGATGAATTACTTCGTCCTTCCGACGGGCATTCATTATTGCTATGGCGCAAAAACAAGCAGTAATTAGTGCCGTAATCATTGCGCGGACACTTACAGACTTATCCTTATCTTGGCAAATATCTAGGTTCGCGACGTTGATTCCCGCCAAGCTCCGTATCTCTGCTACAGCGGGATGCAAATCAATTAGCGTTTTAAATTTGAACCCGACTAGTTTCGCTTCCTGGGCGATCTTTTGCTTTCCATCGTCACATAGGGACCTAATTATTTGAATAATTCTGGGCCCTATTACGTAGATCCATTCCATCGACGCAACCAAAATGCGCACCGCAATACTCAAGTCCAAGTTTCTAGTGCGGCCGCTGGTATTGGTTCCTTTTAGCATCCCAATTTTAGAATATGGGAAAAATGGAAGAGCGAATTGAGGTTCAATTTTCGCAAGTCTGTTCAAAATGCCGAGCGACTCAGAATAAGTGCCCGATTTGAGATCAACCTTGGCCTCGATTACATCGTCGCCGTCTGCTAACTGCCTACGGATAGAGTTCTTATTTACAAGGATCCATCGATCACAATTTGTATGGATAAGACCTCTAAGCGCGTGCCTCCCGGGACCACCTTCTTTTTGTGTTTTAAGCGCTACGAGGACTTGATCACGCGGCGCAGCCAGAAGCCGCTCGCCGAGCCTCAGTGCGTTTGGCCACCCCCCGAGCAGCAAGTTCTTCAGCTCGTTCGTCAACGAAGGTGTTACAGACGTCAAATGTAACGTATCGTGCAGCCACATGAACTCAAAAAAGAATACTGACGCCTGGACTATTTTTCGTACTGAGCTCGTCCGAGTCTTGACGTCGGTGGTCAAGAGATACTCGTCAACCACTAGCGCGAGGGCAGCGACAAGATCAGATCTTGTTACTAGTGGAGTAGAAAACGAATAAATCCCATTTGGAGGTAAAACATAGTGATTTAAATCGATTTCACAAATAGGCCTTTGGTCCTCTGCAGCCTCTAAACGAACGATTCTGAAGACAAAGTCATCGGTGATTTCGAGGTCACGAGATCGAACGAGGCTTCGGAGCTCGGCAATGAAAGGGGGGCTTCTTACCTCGTTTTTTTTCTCTTTCGAAATAGACGCTGGTCTAGGCATTTTCGTCACCCCAGAACTCGATTTTTTATTTTCTCTATTTCTGGCCAGTAAATACTGGCCTTGAAATAGTGAATTAGCGCGATATTGAACAGCATTACGGGCGCGTGGAATTTTTCAAAGGCATCATTGTTTTTTTCTAGGAGGCCTAACCAATGTGCTTGATAGAATTTTTGCAGTCGAAAAACCTCTTCAACTCGATCCTCAGTGACTACGATACGATTATTTTTGCAACCATCTCTTACATGGCATTGAGTGCCGTCGCAGAAACCTGATTTTCTTCTCCAATCCCCATCCGGGGGGTTTTGAGGGTCAATACAAGATGTACCATCCCCGACGTCCACGAGAAGTTTTACGTCAACAAATTCTTGCTTTGGCCGGCGCGGGAAACTTTTTATAGTCTCTAACTGAAAAATTACCGTATTTTCAATGCGGCGTTGGAACTCGAGATTCACAGCTTTTCCAAACTTTTCGCGCACAACCTGTTCTAAATATCCGCCCGTGGTATGAAGGTTCCTATGGCCAGCAATTTCCTTAGGGACTGTCATAAAGGAGCCCGCATAAGATGCAATCGTTAGCATATGCGTTCGGACCTGATCCATGCTGAAATGAGGAATGCCGTAGAACTCATTTAAGACGTTCAAGACGACATGAATTTGAGAATACTGCTTAGTTTGCGGATAGTGATTTTTACGAGGCCATGAAAACCAGACTCCGGCTTCATTTTCTGATATCAGACCTAATTCCTTTTGTCGGGCATGATTCCAAATAAGAAGCTCTAGCGCAGCACGTCCGCCCTGATTCTCACTATCAATAAATACATCAGGAGTGACTGCACCAGTTTTTGGTTTGGACGAGACAATTTGATATCCATCGCCGCACAGCTGTATCCATTCACGTTCAATCATCCGAAGAGAATCAGAATTCCAAGCCGAGTGGAAGAGCAAAATTCCGAACGCAGCTGCTAGCTCTCGGGGGGTCATCCGCTGCGTGATCAATAAAACGTTCATCACAGTCTGATTTTGCCAACGGCCCGGGCTGATATCGAAGTATTTTCCTATTTGGTCCTTAGCCGATGCGCCGTTGAAGCCCAGACGTTGAAATACAGGAGCAGTTGCAGGTTCGCCACCGAGGTAGGCGATAGCTCCAATGAATCTTTCCAACGGTATGGGGGATTGAAAATGTTCTCGCTTTCGCCCCAAGACGAAATTTTTTACGATATTTATTTCGTCAGGAGAAAATTGATTTTTCGAAAGAACTTCGATCTTACTTCTAACGCCAGCCCAGAATTCGAGCTCTTCGGTATAGCTCGAAATTGGCTTAGCGGCGTCGGCGCGCAAACGCGCTAACTGAACTTCCCTCAAAGTCTTTACATCTTTGTGAGGGTACGCATCTACGGGCGGAATGGATTCTCCTCTAGAGTTCACCGCAACATGGTCACTGAGTGTGACTCGTCCACTCCTCTTAGTTTTCCACCTGCTTTTAAATGGAATCGCCGTAACTGAAAGTTCTTCGCGAAAACCTATATCTTTGCCCCGCGCGCACATGTAGCGACGGAAAGCGCCGGAAGACGCCACGAGCGTCCGGTCAGACTTACTTCGTGCGAATAAATGTCGGGTTTCGAGTAACACATCTTCCATCATTGTGAAAAGCTCAGCTGCTTCGCGTCTACCGACCAGGGCAACATCCATTTGCAAATATTTAACACATGGAAAGTGGAGTACTAATTGGTCCAACAAATTTTTGAAAGCGCGTATCCCTCTGCCTTCTCCGGGCACGACTGCAGACTCTCTACTCATCCCCAGCAATACCTGACGGAGCCAAGAATTTCTTTTCAGAAAATATTTCTTGCAGTCAAACTCGACAACCTGAGTGTAGTTGCGCCCATGGGCGCGATCGTGGCACATAACTTTGAGGCAATTTTCCATCTCAGCTATCTAGTTTGAACTGGATAATTTTGATACGACAAAGAGTACATAATTAAGAATAGCGAGCTCACCTAATTTGTCCAGTTGGTTTTTATTGAGACTACATTACGCATTACGGTCAACCTGGCGCCTGCCGACCTTCCCAAGGAATCCGGGCGCTTCGACCTGCCGATCGCCCTGGGCATCCTGGCGGCCTCCGGGCAGATTCCCTCTGACCATCTGGATGACTATGAATACGCCGGCGAACTGTCGCTATCGGGCCAATTGCGGCCGATCCGCGGTGCACTGGCAATGACCTGCGCCATGCAACACCCCGGGGAGCCGGACCGCCGGCAACGCGCCTTCATCCTGCCGGCCGGCAATGCCGACGAGGCGGCGCTGGTGCAGCAGGCGACCATCCTTCCGGCCGCGTCGCTGCTGGATGTATGCGCGCATTTCAGCGCCCGCGACGAGAGCGGCCGCCTGCAGCGCCATCGAGGCGCCACCGGGGCAGAAGCAAATGGTCAGCGCCCGGCCTACCCCGATTTCAGCGATATCAAGGGACAGCTCCGGGCCAGGCGGGCGATGGAGGTGGCGGCAGCCGGGGGCCACAGCATCCTGCTGGTGGGGCCGCCCGGGGCGGGCAAATCAATGCTGGCCACGCGTTTTGCCGGTATCCTGCCGCCCATGAGCGAGGCCCAGGCGCTGGAGTCGGCCGCCGTCCAATCGCTGGCCGGCCACTTCGACAGCGCCCGCTGGAAACAGCGCCCCTATCGCGCGCCGCATCACACGGCCTCCGCCGTGGCGCTGGTCGGTGGCGGTGGCACGCCCCGCCCGGGCGAGATCTCGCTGGCCCATCACGGGGTGCTGTTCCTGGACGAAATCGCGGAATACCCGCGCAGCGTGCTCGACGTGCTGCGCCAGCCGATGGAGTCGGGTCACATCGTCATTTCACGGGCGGCACGCCAGGCGGAGTTTCCCGCGCGCTTCCAGTTGGTCGCGCGATTGAACCCCTGCCCATGTGGCTTCTACGCCGACCCGAGCGGACGTTGCCGCTGCACGCCGGAGCTGGTCAAGCGCTACCAGCAACGCCTGTCCGGCCCCCTGCTGGATCGCATCGACATGCAATTGCAGGTGGCTGCGCTGACGCCCACAGAGCTGGGCGCGCCTGGGCAGGGGGAATCCAGTGACGCCATCGCCGCACGGGTGGCGGCCGCCGCCGAGCGGCAATGGCAACGCCAGGGCATGCCCAACAGCCAATTGAGCGGCAGCGCGGTGGACCGGTATTGCGACCCCGGCGCCGAGGGCGCGCAACTGCTGCAGCAGGCCATGGTCCGCCTGCAGTGGTCGGCCCGGGCCTATCACCGCGTGCTGCGGCTGGCGCGCACCATCGCCGATCTGGCCGGCGCGCCTGCCATCCAGGCGGCGCATATTGCCGAAGCGATCCAGTACCGGCGCGCCCTCAATACGGGGTGACGCCGCACCGGTGACGGCGACAGGGCCTGTTGCGATGACCATGCGGCGGCTCTGTATCTGTTGCGACCGCCCTGACCGGGCTAGTCTGTGATGGCTGGAGCGGCGATGACGCCGCTCGCGTCATTTCCGGAAAGAGCCCGCCCATGCCCACCACCTCCACCCTGCTTGCCTTTGGCGCGATCTGCCTGGGCATGGTACTCACGCCCGGACCGAACATGCTTTATCTGGTTTCGCGTTCGGTCTGCCAGGGCCGCAAGGCCGGGCTGATCTCGCTGGGAGGCATCGTGCTGGGATCGGTCTTCTATATGCTCTGTGCGGCAGGCGGCATCACCGCGCTGGTGATGGCGGTGCCCCTGGCCTATGACGCGCTGCGCCTGGGTGGCGCGGCCTACCTGCTCTACCTGGCCTGGCAGGCGTTGCGGCCGGGTGGGCGCTCCCCCTTCGCCTTGCGCGAGTTGCCGCCGGACAGCCCGCGCAAGCTCTTTGCCATGGGCCTGGTGACCAGCCTGCTCAATCCCAAGATCGCCGTGATGTACCTGTCCCTGCTGCCGCAATTCATCCATGCGGACCAAGGCAGCGTACTGGGGCAATCGCTGGCGCTGGGCATGACCCAGATCGTGGTGGGTGTGAGCGTCAATGCCATGATCACGCTCTCGGCGGCGTCCATCTCGGCCTTGCTGGCCGCGCGTCCGGGCTGGCAACTGGTACAGCGCTGGCTGATGGGCACGGTGCTGGCCGGGCTGGCCTTGCGCATGCTGGTGGAGAGCCGCCGCTAGGCTTGTACTCAGCGCGCCGGCATGATGCGCCGTACGAAGGCCACCAAAATCAGCACCAGCGCGGCCAGTCCCAGCCATTGACCGGTGGACTCGAAGTCGCCCGACACCAGCGCCAGTGGCGCATCCTTGCCGGTGAAGCCGATCACGGCGGCCAGCAGCACCCCGACCAGGCTTTCGCCGACGATCAGGCCGGAAGCCACCAGGATGCCGCGCTGACGCGGCTTGTCGGCATAGGCGTCGAAGTCGGCGCCGGCAGCCCGGGCGCGGCGGCGCAGGCCGCGTTCGACCAGCCAGCCCAGTACCGCGCCCAGGAACAGGGCGCTGCTGACCATCGGCGGCAGATAGATGCCGATGCCCACCGCCAGTACCGGCAGGCGCGCCACACCGCCACGACGCGCCAGCAGCCAGTCGATCACGATCAGCACGATGCCCAGCGCCACTCCCACACCCAGCATGGTCCAGTTGAGCTCACGGGTGAAGATGCCGGTGGCGATCGCCGTCATCAGGGTCGCCTGCGGTGCCGCCAGCGCCTGTGCCGCATCCATGCCGGCTCTCGGCAAGGCGCCGGTGAAACCGTAGGCGTTGTACAGCAGGTTCAGTACCGGCGGGATGATCAGCGCACCCACCACGCAACCGACCAGCAACGCCACCTGCTGGCGCCATGGCGTGGCACCGACCAGTTGGCCTGTCTTGAGATCCTGCAGGTTGTCGTTGGCGATGGCGGCCACGGCAATGATGGCGGCCGTCACGAACAAGGCCACGGCAATGGCCAGCTTGCCGCCTTCAGGCGTGGCCAGCAGCGGATCGACCGCCCCCGAGACCAGCAGCAGGACCGACACCAGGATCACGGCGACGATGCCAATCCCGGAAATCGGGCTGGACGAAGAACCGATCAGCCCGGCCATGTAACCGCAAGCGGCCGCGACCAGAAAACCGAACACGAAGGCGAACACCACCGCATAGACGACCAGTCCGATGAACAGGCCCGCCGTCACCGGCGTACCCGAGAGGAACGAGGCAAACACCACCGCCAGCAGCGCGATCATGGCCAGGCTGATGACGATGATCCAGCGCGGCGACATGTCCTGGTCGGTGCGCTCGGTGCTACCCTGCTGGCGGCGCGCCAGCGTCGACAGCGAGGCCTTGACGCCTTCCAGCATGGGCTTGAAGAGCGTCACCAGGGTCCAGATCGCCGCCACGCCGATCATGCCGGCGCCGATGAAACGCACCTGGCTTTTCCAGAGCCCGTTGGCGAAGTCGGACAGCGCCACGCCGGCAGCATGCGGGGTCACCGCGGTCAGGTACGGCACGGCCACGCCCCAGGCCAGGACCATGCCGATCAGGATGGCAATGCCGGAGACGATGCCGATCATGTATCCCGCGCCGACAAGCGCCAGCGAAAAGCCCATCGTCAGCCTTACCACCGAGGCACCGGCAGTGAGCCACACGCTGATGCTCTCGGCGAACAGCTTCAGGCCGCTAGCGATGACGCTGAAGGCGGCCGCCAGGGTGCCGCCGAAGAGAATGTCCCGCAGCCCGCGGCGGGTCTCCTCGCCGCCATCGGCGTCGGCGCTGCCCACCCGCAGGATTTCGGCCGCCGCCACGCCCTCGGGGTAGGGCAGCGCGCTTTGCACCACCATCACCCGCCGCAGCGGGATGGAAAACATCACGCCCAGCATGCCGCCGGCAGCACAGATGCCCAGCGTCTGCAGGAAGGGGAAGCCCTGCCAGTGCCCCATCATCACCAGTCCGGGCAGGATGAAGATGATCGAGGACAGGGTGCCGGCCGCCGAGGCCTGGGTCTGCACCATATTGTTTTCGAGGATGTTGGCATTGCTGAACAGGCGCAGCACCGCCATCGAGATCACGGCGGCGGGAATCGCCGACGAGAAGGTCAGGCCGACCTTCAGCCCGAGATAGACGTTCGAGGCGGTAAATACCACCGTGATCAATGCGCCCAGCAGCATGCCGCGCAGCGTCAGTTCCGGCAGGCTGGTTTGGTTGTCGTTTTGCATATCCGTAGAGGGTTCCGTTGGGATGCGTTCTTATACCGCAAGAATTGCCGGCCGGCCATCAGACAATGGCGCTTTTTCAGCAGCCCGGGTCGGGCCTGATGCCTTTGCTATGATGGACGCCCTTCCATTCCGGTCTGCCCCATGCGCCCTGTCCGCGTCGCCCTCGTCTCCCTGAGCCTGGCCTGCATGTGCCTGGCGGCCTGTTCGCCGCGCTACAACTGGCGCGAAACCAGTGACAACGGCGCTCATTTTGTGGTGCTGCTACCGGCCAAGCCGGCCAGCGTCACGCGCCCGGTCGATCTGGACGGCCCCAAGGTGGAGATGAGCATGACCGCCGCCGAGGTGGACGGCCTGACCTTCGCCGCCGGCACTGCTGAATTGCCCGACGCCGCCAGCGCCAGCCGGGCGCTGGACGCCATGCGCACGGCCCTGCTCAACAACATCGGTGGTCAGGTTCAGTCAGGTGCGGCCTGGCCGGGCAAGACCGAAGGCTTTGCGCGCACCGTCGATCTGGACGCCCGAGGCGTCTCCCGCGGTCGGCCGCTGCGGTTGGTGGCGCGCCTGGTCGCCCGTGAGCGGCGGGTGTACCAGATCCTCATCGTGGGCGATGAAAAGGCCTTCACCGAGGAAAACATTGAAACCTTTTTCAGCTCTTTCAAACCAAGCTGAGCGGGGCCATTGCAAGATGACAGAAATCAGGCGACCGGAGTATTCTTGTCGCTGCCCGTCACTCCAAACGGGCAATCCCGCAGGAATGCGGATGCAGTCTGCAGCGCATTTCCACCATGGCCCGGCCCAAGCGGCCGCGCCCGAAGAAACGTTTTCAATCAAAGACCCTGAGGAAATATGCTGATTACATTCAAATCAAAAGCGGCTGCCGATGTGGTGATGTACGAATCACACGCCAAACCCATCCTGGACCTGCTGCACAAGGATCCCGCACGCGGCGTGATCACCGCGGCCGAGGCCGGTGACGCCGTCACCCTGCTGGAACAGCAGATCAATGCCAGCAAGGCGCACGAAGCGGCTGAAGCCCTGGCGCGCGATGTCAACGCCCACCACAACGCCGACACCGACGACCACAACCACGAAAAGATCGAGGCCGTCAGCTTCTCGGCGCGCGCCTATCCGCTGCTGGACATGCTGCGCGAGGCCAAGAAGGGCGGCTACGACATCCTCTGGGGCGTCTGACCCCGTTACGCCCCCTGCCAGTCAAGACGGCTGCCGCGATCATCCACCGCGGCAGCCGTTTTTTATTGGTGCCGGCCAGGTTACCCCGCCACACCGACAGGTGTAGGACACCTTGGCGGCTGGTACACTGGCGGCCCGCGCCCTTTCGCCGACCCATGACCGCCGCCAATACCGCAAGCCATTGCCAAGGCGCAACTCCGGTCTGCAACGGGCCTCCTAGACAAGCATAGACGTGATCCAGATTTCCCTTCTCTCTCCCTCGGCCAAGGCCGATTCGCTGGCGTACCAGCTGGCCTACGCGGCCCAGGCCGTGGCCGCCGTGCGTGCCGGTCATGCCCTGCCCCAGGCCCTGGCACAGATTTTTGCCCGTAGCGACGCCCCGGCGCCGGCCCGCGGGGCCATCCAGGACCTGAGCTACCGCGCCATGCGCCGACTGGGCCTGACCGATGCCCTGCTGAGCCTCTTGGCCAACAAGCCGCCCCAGCCTGACGTGCTCCACGGCCTGCTGGTGAGCGCCCTGGCGCTGCTGGTGGAAGATGACGAGGCCGGCTATGACAGCTTCACCGTGGTCAACCAGGCCGTCGAAGCGGCCGCCATCAGCCCCGAGATGAGCTTTGCCAAGGGCGTGGTCAATGCCATCCTGCGCCGCTTCCTGCGCGAGAAGGCGGCGCTGATGCCGCAGGCCACCAAGACCCCGCCAGGGACCTGGAACTATCCCACCTGGTGGATCGACCGTCTCAAGGCTGCCTACCCCGAGCAATGGCAGGCCATCCTGCATGCCGGCAACCAGGCGCCACCGCTGACCTTGCGCGTGAACCGCCGCCGCGCCAGCGTCGCCGAGTATCTGGCAGAGCTGCAGCAGGCCGGCATCGGCGCGCGCCAGGTCGGTCCCTATGCGGTGCGGCTGGACCAGCCGACACCGGTGCAGCAGATTCCCGGTTTCGCCGCGGGCGTGGTTTCGGTACAGGACGCCGCTGCCCAGCTGGCCGCGCCGCTGCTGGATGTGGCCGACGGCATGCGCGTGCTGGACGCCTGTGCCGCGCCCGGCGGCAAGACTGGCCACCTGCTGGAACTGGCCGATCTCGACCTGCTGGCGCTGGATCACGATAGCCGCCGCCTGCAACGCATCGCCGAAAACCTCGAACGTCTGCACCTGCGGGCCAGCCTCGTCACCGGGGACGCCCGCCAGGACGACTGGTGGGACGGCCAGCCCTTCGACCGCATCCTGGCCGACGTGCCGTGCACGGCTTCCGGCATCGTGCGGCGCCACCCGGATATCCGCTGGCTGCGCCGCAAGACCGACACCGCGCAGCTTGCAACACTTTCTGCGCAAATTCTGGACAAGCTTTGGCAGATGCTGCGACCGAATGGTAAATTGCTGCTCGTAACCTGCTCGCTGTGGCCCCAGGAATCGGAGCAGCAAGCGATCGCCTTCGCGCAGAAACACAATGCCATCCGGTTGCCCGCTCCCGGTCAACTATTGCCGACCGCAGACGCAGAAGCAGACGCCGACCACGATGGCCTGTTCTATGCGCTGTTCCAAAAACCTGGTGCATGAATTTGACGCAATCGGCCCTCCTCCCCTCTCTAGCACGCAGCCTGACCACGGGCGGCGCCCGACTGCTGCGCAGCGTGCTGCCATGGCTGCTGGCGGTGCTGCTGGCCTGTTCCACCCTCACCGCCCGGGCCGCCGAGATCACCGTCAGCCAGGCCAGCATCGAAGCCAGCGACCAGGGCTATCGCCTGTCGGTGTCCTATGACTTCGAATTGAATCGCGGCCTGGAAGACGCGCTTTCACGCGGCGTGCCGCTGTACTTCACGACCGAAGTCCAGCTCACGCGGCGGCGCTGGTACTGGTTCGACGAAACCAGCGTCTCGGCCACACGCACGGTACGCGTGTCCTATAACGTGCTGACCCGGCAATACCACACCGCCATCAGCGGCCAGTTGCAGCAGAGCTTCAGCAACCTGGAGGACGCGATGACGCTGATCCGCCGCCCGCCGCGCTGGATCATTGCCGACAGCAACACCCTCAAAGCCGGCGACGCCTACCAGGTCGGCCTGCGCATGCGCCTGGACGTGGCGCAGCTGCCCAAGCCCTTCCAGGTCAATGCGCTCAACAATAGCGACTGGCGCCTGTCCTCCGACTGGATCGAATTCACCTACAAACCCGAATGAGCCGCACCTTACGCTATCTGCTGGTGGTCGGCGGGGGCGTCATCAGCATCCTGCTGTTCCTGCTGGCCTCAGCCTCCGAAAATTCCGCCCTCTTCGAGCAGCACTACCCGTGGCTGCTGTTCCTCAACGGCCTGGCCGCCATCTCGCTGCTGGGCCTGGTGCTGCTGCTGCTGGGCCGGCTCTACAAGCGCTACCGGCGCGGCAAGTTCGGCTCCAAGCTGCTGGCGCGACTGGTGCTGATGTTCGCACTGGTGGGCATCGTCCCGGGCGCGGTGATCTACCTGATGTCGGTGCAGTTCGTGTCGCGCTCCATCGAATCCTGGTTCGACGTGCGCATGGAAGCGGCGCTGGAGTCAGGCCTGAACCTGGGCCGCAATGCCCTCGACTCCTCGCTGTCGGATCTGGTCTCGCGGGCACGCGGCATCGCCCAGGAACTGTCGGACATGAGCGACTCCGAGCAGGTGACCTACCTCTCCCGCCAGCGTGACCAGAACATGGAAATCACCATCGTCAATGGCAACGGCCAGGTGATGAGTACCGTGGGCGGCGCCATCGGCTCGCTCACGCCGGTGCTACCCAGCACCCAGGCAATGCGCCAGGCACGGGTCTCGCGGGCCTTCTCGGCAGTGGAAAGCGACGATGCCCGCCCCAGCATCGGCGAATCCGATACCGATGGCAACCTGCGGCTGCACGTGGTGGTGCTGGTCCCGGCGCCCAGTCGCGGGCTGTCCTTGCAAAGCGAGACGCGCTACCTGCAGATCCTGCAGCCGGTCCCGGATTACCTCGCCACCAATGCCGAAACGCTCAGGCTGGCCTACAACGAATACCAGCAGCGCTCGGTCTCGCGGTCCGGCCTGCGCAAGATCTACCTGGTCACGCTCACGCTCACGCTGCTGCTGGCCATCTTCGCGGCCATCGCCAGTGCCTTCCTGATCGCCAGCGACCTCGCCAAACCGCTGCTGCTGCTGGCCGAAGGCACCAAGGCGGTGGCCGAGGGCAATCTCTCGCCACGGCCCATCGTCAGTACCTCCGACGAACTGGGGACGCTGACGCAATCGTTCAATACGATGACGCGCCAGTTGCTGGAAGCCCGGACCTCCGTCGAAAAGAACCGCGCCGAACTGGAAAACGCCAAGGCCTACCTGGAATCGGTGCTGGCCAACATGTCGGCCGGGGTGATGGTGCTGGATGGCCAGTTCAACATCGTCAGCGCCAACGATTCGGTGCGGCGCATCCTGGGCTATGACTTCTCGGCCAACATCGGCACCCCGCTGCAGACCATCGAAAGCCAGGCCCCCTTCGCCCAGGCCATCATCCGCGCCTTCTCCGAGCAACTGGCCCAGCACAGCGGTGAAGCCGGCGACGGCCTGCACTGGCAGCGGCAGTTCGAACTGTCGCGCCAGCCCGGCGTGAGCTTCGAGGCCAATGACGAGCAAGGCGGCAAGCCCGACCACGACAAGCTGACCCTGCTGGCGCGCGGCTCGCACCTGCCAGTGGAAAACGGGGTGGGCTACGTGGTGGTGTTCGACGACATCAGCAACGTCATCTCCGCCCAGCGCTCGATCGCCTGGGGCGAGGTGGCGCGCCGCCTGGCGCACGAGATCAAGAACCCGCTCACGCCCATCCAGCTCTCGGCCGAACGCCTGCAGCACCGCCTGTCGGACAAGCTCATGCCGGGGGATGCCGCCATCCTGGAAAAAGGCACCACCACCATCGTCAACCAGGTCACGGCCATGAAGCGCATGGTCGACGACTTCCGCGACTATGCCCGCACCCCGCCGGCCAAGCCGGTAGCACTGGACCTGAACGCGCTGATCGAGGAAATCCTCAACCTCTACCTCAGCGGCGACGGTCGCGACGTGATCCACGCCCGCCTGGCACCGCAGATGGCCAAGGTCCTGGGGGATGCCACCCAGATGCGCCAGGTCATCCACAACCTCCTGCAGAACGCCCAGGATGCGGTGGCCGACGATGGCCAGGAAGCGCCACGCATCGACGTGCTGACCGAGCAGATCGACATCGCCGCCGCCAACGGCCAGCGCCAGCCGGCGGTGCGGCTGTCGATCATGGATAACGGCCCCGGTTTCTCGGCCAAGATCCTGGCCCGTGCCTTCGAGCCCTACGTCACATCCAAGACCAAGGGAACCGGCCTGGGGCTGGCGATGGTCAAGAAAATCGTCGAAGAACACGGCGGTCGTATCGATATACAGAACCGTACAGAGGGCAGAGGCGCAAAAATTGTAATTTTGCTGGTAAAGTTAGCATCTATTGATCAAGAGACGGTTTCATAGGGAAACCGACCCTACGGCTCAAGATTCGAAAGCACTACGCCGGGGGGACCTGGCAGTTCATCAAGGCCTGCTCGCTAACGCCGCGTTGAGCAGGCCGGCCCGGAACAAGATCGAAAACTTGGACAATGAACTAGCAGCGAGGAAAGCAGCACATGGCAAACATCCTGGTCGTCGATGACGAAATGGGTATCCGCGAATTGCTCTCAGAAATTCTGGGCGATGAGGGACATGTCGTGACCACTGCGGAAAACGCGCAGCAGGCACGCGAGCTTCGCCAGGCCGGAGTACCCGACCTCGTGCTGCTCGATATCTGGATGCCCGATACCGACGGCGTCACGTTGCTCAAGGAATGGCAGCGCGACGGTCTGTTGACCATGCCGGTCATCATGATGTCCGGGCATGCCACCATCGATACGGCCGTCGAGGCCACCCGCATCGGTGCGCTGAATTTCCTGGAAAAGCCGATCGCCCTGCAAAAGCTGCTCAAGGCCGTGCAACAGGGTCTCTCGCACAGCCGCGAGGCGGTGCGTCCGGCCAGCTATCGTCCGGCACCGGTGGCCGCCGTGGCCAATGGCGCCGGCGACAGCCTGCACTCGCCAGAACATGTGGCACCGGTGGCCGCCTACGCCCCGGCCATGGGCAGCGAAGCGCTGCACCACGGCACACCGGCCGCCGCACCGTTCGGCCAGGTGGCCGACAACGCCGCCAACATCTCCTTCGACCTGCCCCTGCGCGAAGCCCGCGACGCCTTCGAACGCGCCTATTTCGAATACCACCTGGTGCGCGAGAACGGCAGCATGACACGGGTGGCCGAACGCACCGGCCTGGAGCGCACCCACCTCTACCGCAAGCTCAAGCAACTGGGCGTGGAACCGGGCAAGCTGGCGCGCAAGAATCACTGAGCCAACCGAGTCCACTGGACAGGACGCCACTGTCCACCCACCATCAGGCAGTACAGAACGGGATCGCAGCGCGGTCCCGTTTCTTTTGCTACTCTGGGTTCGTCCGGCGGCGGGCTCAGAAATTTCCTGATGTTCTTTTCCCGCTGACAGCGGCATCCTGCAGTCATGGGACAGGGCTTGCCCGGTTGCAATGGATACGCTGGCTGGGCGCGCCATCGATGAACTTCCACGGCGGCGCGTCATCTACCCTCAGCAGGCAAGTGCAGGTGCAAGCCCCCAGCCATGGAATTTTGTGTGGATTGCATGACTTGCAGGCAAGGAACACGACAGGGGCCAAAGTTTTCCGCCCTCCCTGCCGTAACCAGACTCAGGAACGCAAGCGACGCGGCGTTCCCCGAAAGAGCTGTATCGAAGCAGCAGAAACGCACCAGCGGCCCGCAAGGGCCTTGAAATTGACGGTGATGGCGCCACTTCCTTTTCGAAGCAGTATTCCAGCATAAGGAGTCACTATGAACCTGATCTACAACAGCGAGCAGTACAGCGTCGTCGAATTCGGTGCCGATACCGACCACGAAGCCTTGCGCTTCGGCGGTTACGAGATCATGGACAAGTCCGGCCAGCGCGAAATCTACATCGATGGCCCGGCCGCCGAACTGTTCCGCAAGGACGTTCAGGAGCTGATCGCCTCCGAGCCGACCATGGAAGACATCGACAACTTCCTGAGCCGCTACGACGTGATGATGCGTCATCCCATGACCTTGCACTGATCGGGTCCATCATCCCGGGTTCAACCCGGTGATCCACGCCGCGCCGCCAGCGCGGCGTTTTTATTTCCAGGTCAGCTTGCTGCCGGCGTGCCACGCGCAGAGTCCATTAAAATGGCGCTTTGTCGCCCATCCCTGGTTTTTCGTGAATTCCTCGCCCATCAGCAGCGCCCAGACCGGCGTACATGAGCAACTGGCCGAACTGGTCGCCCGCCATGCCCAGCATCCCTTCCGCAAACCCGTTACGGACTACAACCAGCGCGCCTTCGACGCCAGCATGCACGCCTGGCAGTCGGCCGGTGCGGCACCGCTGATCCTCGATACCGGTTGCGGCGTGGGTCTGTCCACTCTCAACCTGGCCACGCAATACCCTGATCATTTTGTCATCGGCATCGACCAGTCGGCCGACCGCCTGGCGCGCAACACCCACTGGGACGGCCCGCAGCCGGAGAACCTCTGCTTCGTGCGCGCCGACCTGGTCGATTACTGGCGCCTGGCGCAGCAGACCGGACTGCGCCCGGCCCGGCATTACCTGCTCTATCCCAACCCCTGGCCCAAGATCGGCCACCTGGCGCGACGCTGGCCGGGGCATGCGGTGTTTCCCAGCATCGTGGCCCTGGGCGGCCAGATCGAATGCCGCAGCAACTGGCGCATCTATGTCGAGGAATTCGCCGCCGCGCTGAACCAGTTGAGCGGCCTGTCCGTCCAGGCCCAGGCCTGGCATCCCGCCGCACCGATCACCCCCTTCGAGCGCAAGTACCTGGCCTCCGGCCATGCGCTGTGGCGCTGCGTGGCCGATCTCGACCAGGGGCGGGCGACATGAGCCTCGGCGTCATCGGCCTGGTGCTGGCCGCAGCCCTCCTGCACGCCTCCTGGAACGCCCTGCTCAAGAGCAGCCATGACCGCCTGGCCTCGCTGTCGCTGATGACCATCGGCGCCGGCCTCGGTGCCCTCCCGCTGGTTCTGTGGCGACCGCTCCCGGACGCGGCCAGCTGGTTCTACATCGTCCTCTCAGGCCTGCTGCACACCGGCTACAACCTGTTCCTGATCCGCGCCTACCGGATCGGCGACTTCGGCCAGTCCTACCCGATCGCCCGCGGCTCCTCGCCCCTGCTGGTGGCATTGGGCGCAGCCCTGTTCGCAGCTGAACAACTGGGCAGCACCACCGTCATCGGCATCGCCCTGGTATCGGCCGGCATCGTCAGCCTGGCCAATCTGCGCGCCATGCGCAGTCGCGAGCACCTCTCCGGCCCGCTGGCGGCATTGGCCACCGGCGCCTTCATCGCCGCCTATACCATCACCGACGGCATTGGAGCGCGCCTGGCGGGTGATGCCATCGGCTATGCCGGCTGGCTGTTCGTACTGGACAGCATCCCGCTGGCCCTGATCTACCACCGCAAGCACGGCCGCTCCCCGCTCGTGCTGTCGCAGAAGGAAACCTGGATCGGCCTGGCCGGTGGTGTCATGTCGCTACTGGCCTATGGCATCGTGATCTGGGCGGTCACGCTGGCGCCCATGGGCATGGTCTCCGCCCTGCGCGAAACCTCGGTACTGTTCGCGCTCCTGATCGGCGCCCTCTTCCTGGGCGAAAAGCTCACCCTGCGGCGCGTATTGTCCTGCCTGGTCATCGCCGCGGGTGCGGTGGTGCTGGGCGCGCATCATTGAGCGATCGCCGGCGGCTACATCCCTGAATAATTCGGCCCGCCGCCGCCTTCAGGCGTGACCCAGACGATGTTCTGCGTCGGGTCCTTGATATCGCAGGTCTTGCAGTGCACGCAGTTCTGGGCGTTGATCTGCAGGCGGTCGGTGTTGTCCTCGTTCTTGACGAATTCATAGACACCTGCCGGGCAGTAGCGTGCTTCCGGGCCGGCGTACTTGGCCAGGTTGATCTG
>NZ_JABXGI010000038.1:0-20086 GCF_022627865.1 Herbaspirillum sp. C7C2 | reverse complement strand
ATCACCATGGAAGGCGAGGCCAAGCAGATGCTGGATGATCCACGGGTCAAGGCGGCTTACCTGGGTGAGGGTTGATCCGGACCAGTCTGTCGCGCCGGTGACACCGATGTCAGCAAAACGCCGCATGCCGCAAGGTCTGCGGCGTTTTTTCATGCTCCCGGCCGCGTCGCCTGCACAGGCGCGGCCGGTCTGGATGTTGCGCTTGTTCCGGGCTTCTGTGGAAAATTAAAGTTGGTTAATTTATTAAATACAGAATTAAATATTGGCTATTTAACTGAAATACAGAATTAATATTGGTCTTTAGCACATAGAATCCGGTTGCCAAAATCCTTCCCATCCTGAACTCCAGACCATGACTACCGTCACCTCTGCCGCGCCTGCGGCCACTGCTTCCAGCCTGCCTTTCGGCGCCTTCCACGCCGAGCTGCTGCCCGCTCCCAGCCCCCTGCGCGCCGCCATCACCGCCGCCTACCGTCGCGATGAGCGCGAGGCCGTGCAATGGCTGTTGCAGCAGGTCCAGGGCGACCCGTCCTGGAAGGAGTCGACCCAGCAACTGGCCCGGAAACTGGTGCAGCAGGTGCGCGAGAAGCGCACCCGCTCGTCCGGTGTGGACGCGCTGATGCACGAGTTCTCGCTGTCCTCGGAAGAAGGCGTGGCGCTGATGTGCCTGGCCGAGGCGCTGCTGCGCATCCCCGATCGCCAGACCGCTGACCGCCTGATCGCCGACAAGATCAGCAAGGGCGACTGGCGCAAGCACCTGGGTGAATCGCCTTCGCTGTTCGTCAATGCCGCCACCTGGGGCCTGCTGATCACCGGCAAGCTGGTGTCCACCAGCAGCGAAAGCGGCCTGACCCAGGCCATCACCCGCCTGATCGGCAAGGGGGGCGAGCCCCTGATCCGCAAGGGCGTGGACCTGGCCATGCGCATGCTGGGCAACCAGTTCGTGACCGGCCAGACCATCGAAGAAGCGCTGGAGAACAGCCGTGACAATGAAAAGCGCGGCTATCGCTACTCCTACGACATGCTGGGCGAAGCGGCCCTGACCATGCACGATGCCGATGCCTACTACCAGTCCTACGAGCAGGCCATCCACGCGATTGGCCGCGCCTCCAACGGCCGTGGCATCAAGGACGGCCCGGGCATCTCGGTCAAGCTGTCGGCCCTGCACCCGCGCTATTCGCGCGCCCAGCACGCCCGCGTGATGGGGGAACTGCTGCCGCGCCTGAAGCAGTTGCTGCTGCTGGCCAAGCAATACGACATCGGCCTGAACATCGACGCCGAAGAGGCCGACCGCCTGGAGCTGTCGCTGGACATGATGAAAGTGCTGGTCGCCGATCCCGACCTGGCCGGCTTCGAGGGCCTGGGCTTCGTGGTGCAGGGTTACCAGAAGCGCTGCCCCTTCGTCATCGACTACCTGGTCGACCTGGCGCGCCGTCATGGTCGCCGCCTGATGATCCGCCTGGTCAAGGGTGCCTACTGGGATAGCGAGATCAAGCGCGCCCAGGTCGATGGCCTGGAAGGCTATCCGGTCTATACCCGCAAGGTGCACACCGATCTTTCCTACCTGACCTGCGCGCAAAAGCTGCTGGCCGCGACTGACGTGATCTATCCGCAGTTCGCCACGCACAACGCGCTGACCCTGTCGGCCATCTACCACTGGGCCAAACAGCACCAGATCGACAACTACGAATTCCAGTGCCTGCATGGCATGGGCGAGACCCTGTACGACCAGGTGGTTGGTGCCGACAATCTGGGCAAGGCCTGCCGCATCTACGCCCCGGTCGGTTCGCACCAGACCCTGCTGGCCTACCTGGTGCGCCGCCTGCTGGAGAACGGCGCCAACTCTTCCTTCGTCAACCAGATCGTTGATGAAGCGGTCTCGCTGGATAGCCTGGTGGCCGACCCCATCGAGACCGTGCGCGCCCAGGGCGGCCTGCCGCACCCGGCCATCGCCGTGCCGCAGCGCCTGTATGGCGAGGAACGCACGAACTCAGCCGGCATCGACCTCTCCAACGAAAGCCGCCTGCAACAGCTGGACCAGGCCTTTGCGGACATGGCTGGCCGCCAGTGGCAGGCCGCGCCGCTGGTGGCCGGCGAGATTGCCGCGCAGGCTGCACAGCCAGTGCGCAATCCAGCCGACCATCGCGAAGTGGTGGGGCAGGTGATCGAAGCCACGGTCGCCGATGTCGATACCGCGTTGACCGCCGCCACTGCCTATGCGCCGCAATGGCAATCCATCCCCGCCGCCGAGCGTGCCGCCATGCTGGAACGCGGTGCCGACCTGCTGGAAGCCAACATCGCCGAACTGATGGCCCTGGCCGTGCGCGAAGCCGGCAAGTCGCTGCCCAATGCGATTGCCGAAGTGCGCGAGGCGGTGGACTTCCTGCGCTACTACGCCATCGCTTCGCGCCATGACGGCAACGTCCTGGCCTGGGGACCGGTGGTGTGCATCAGCCCGTGGAATTTCCCGCTGGCCATCTTCATCGGCGAGGTCAGTGCTGCGCTGGCCGCCGGCAACGTGGTACTGGCCAAGCCGGCCGAGCAGACCGCCCTGATCGCCCATCGTGCCGTGCAACTGCTGCACGAGGCCGGTATCCCGCGCGCCGCGCTGCAACTGCTGCCGGGCCGTGGCGAGACCGTGGGCGCAGCCCTGACCTCGGACGTGCGCGTCAAGGGCGTGATCTTCACCGGCTCCACCGAAGTGGCGCAACTGATCAACCGCACCCTGGCCAAGCGCTCGCATGACGATGGCGATGGCAGCGGCGAACACGGCGAAGTGCCGCTGATCGCCGAGACCGGCGGTCAGAACGCGCTCATCGTCGATTCGTCCGCCCTGGCCGAACAGGTGGTGCAGGACGTGCTGTCCTCGGCCTTCGACAGCGCCGGCCAGCGTTGCTCGGCACTGCGCGTGCTGTGCCTGCAGGAAGACATCGCCGACCGTACCCTGGAAATGCTGAAGGGCGCCATGGCCGAGCTGCGCGTGGGCCGTCCGGATCGCCTCTCCACCGACATCGGCCCGGTCATCGATGCCGAAGCCCAGCAGAACCTGCTGGCCCACATCGAGCGCATGCGCGGCAGCGCCCGTTCAGTGCACCAGCTGCCGCTGGACCCGGCCTGCCAGCACGGTACCTTCGTGCCGCCGACCGTGATCGAGATCGACGACCTGGCGCAACTGCAGCGCGAAGTCTTCGGCCCCGTGCTGCACGTGCTGCGCTATCGGCGCGATGCCCTGCCGCAGTTGATCGACGCCATCAATGCCACCGGCTACGGCCTGACTTTGGGCGTGCATTCCCGCATCGACGAGACCATCGATTTCGTCGCCCAGCGCGCCCATGTCGGCAACATCTACGTCAACCGCAACATCGTCGGTGCCGTGGTCGGGGTCCAGCCCTTCGGCGGTGAAGGCAAGTCCGGCACCGGTCCCAAGGCCGGTGGCCCGCTCTATCTGAAGCGCCTGCAACGCAATGCGCAGCTGCATGAAGAACTGACCCGCGCCCAGCCCACGGCGGTCCCCAACGCCTTGCTGGACAGCCTGCTGGATTGGGCCCGCACGCACGGCCATGAACGCCTGGCCGCCAGCGGCGAGCGCTATCACCGCGACAGCCTGCTGCAGCGCAGCCTGGTGCTGCCCGGCCCCACCGGCGAGCGCAATACCCTGGCCTTCGCCCCGCGTGGCCTGGTGCTGTGCGTGGCCGCCAGCGTGGGTACCCTGCTCAACCAGCTGGCCGCCGCCTTCGCCACCGGCAACACCGTGCTGGTCGACGAGGCCACCGCGGCGCTGCTGCCGGCCGGCTTGCCGGCCCCGGTGCGCGGCGCTATCCGTCGTGCTGCCCGCCTCGATGGCGAAGCGCTGCAGGCGGCGCTGGTGGACAGCCACCATGCCACCGCCTGGCGTGCCAGCCTGGCGCAGCGGGACGGCGCGCTGGTGCCGCTGATCCTGTGCAGCGAAGATACGGCCATCCCGTTGTGGCGCCTGCTGGCCGAGCGCGCGCTGTGCGTCAACACCACGGCCGCCGGCGGCAATGCCAGCCTGATGACGATCTCGGTGTAAGCCTACCCTCCGCGTAGCGGAGTCGTCCCATCCGCTGAGACGGGCGCCCGGACCTTGTGTCCCGGCGCCCGTTTTTCTTGCCGGCGTACAATATTGCTCCCCCCTGCGGGTGGTGCGCGGCCGGAATGTCTTGCAATCGGCACGGCCAGCCCCATCTCGACAGGACGTGGGGCGGCCAGGCCTGCCCCGCAGCACCTACGCATATATTGAACAGAGGCAAGCATGGAACAATTTCACGGCACCACCATCCTTTCCGTCCGTCGCGGCAACCAGGTCGCGCTGGGCGGCGACGGCCAGGTGACGCTTGGCAACATCGTCATGAAGGGCAGTGCGCGCAAGGTGCGCAAGCTCTATCACGGCAAGGTCCTGGTCGGTTTCGCCGGCGGCACGGCTGACGCCTTCACCCTGCTGGACCTGTTCGAAGCCAAGCTGGAAAAACACCAGGGCAACCTCATGCGTGCCTCGGTCGAACTGGCCAAGGACTGGCGTACCGACCGCATGCTGCGCCGCCTGGAAGCGATGCTGCTGTGTGCCGACCGCGACACCACCCTGGTCATCACCGGCAACGGCGATGTGCTGGAACCCAACGATGGCATCGGCGCCATCGGTTCCGGCGGCAGCTACGCGCAATCGGCTGCCAAGGCCCTGTATGAGAACACCGAGCTGACCCCGGCCGAGATCGTCAAGAAATCGCTCACCATCGCCGGCGAGCTGTGCATCTACACCAACCTGAACCACATCATCGAGACGCTGGATTAAGGCTGGATTAAGCCCCGGCCCCGGTATCACACCGCGCCCGCTCTCCTGATGAACCGTCACAGCGAAAAGATCACCACCATGAACATGACCCCCAAGGAAATCGTCTCCGAACTCGACAAGCACGTCGTCGGCCAGGCCCGCGCCAAGCGCGCGGTGGCCATCGCGCTGCGCAACCGCTGGCGTCGCCAGCAGATCGAGGAGCCGCTGCGCCACGAGATCACGCCCAAGAACATCCTCATGATCGGCCCCACCGGCGTGGGCAAGACCGAGATCGCGCGCCGCCTGGCCAAGCTGGCCGATGCGCCCTTCATCAAGATCGAGGCGACCAAATTTACCGAGGTCGGTTACGTCGGTCGTGATGTCGATACCATCATTCGCGACCTGGTCGACATCGGCATCAAGCAGACCCGCGAAGTCGAAACCCGCAAGGTACGCACCCGCGCCGAGGACGCCGCTGAAGACCGCATCCTGGACGTGCTGCTGCCGCCGGCACGCGATTTCGGATTCACCTCCGAGAATGGCAACAGTGGCGAGAAGGACGACAAGAACACCACCCGCCAGACTTTCCGCAAGCGTCTGCGCGAAGGTGCACTGGATGATCGTGAGATCGAGCTGGAATTGAACGATGCTGCGCCCACCATGGAAATCATGGCGCCGCCGGGCATGGAAGAAATGACCGAGCAGATCAAGTCAATGTTCTCGGGCATGGGCAACCAGCGCAAGAAGGCGCGCAAGATCAAGATCAAGGAAGCCATGAAGCTGCTGATCGACGAGGAAGCCGCCAAGCTGGTCAACGATGAAGAGCTCAAGCTGAAGGCCATCACCAACGTCGAGCAGAACGGTATCGTCTTCCTCGACGAGATCGACAAGATCGCCACCCGCTCGCAGAACGGCAACGCCGATGTCTCGCGTGCCGGAGTGCAGCGCGACCTGCTGCCGCTGGTGGAAGGTACGACCGTCAATACCAAGTACGGCATGGTCAAGACGGATCACATCCTCTTCATCGCCTCCGGTGCCTTCCATCTGTCCAAGCCGTCGGACCTGATCCCGGAACTGCAGGGTCGCTTCCCGATCCGGGTGGAGCTGGATTCGCTGTCGATCGCCGATTTCGAACGCATCCTGACCGGCACCGATGCCTGCCTCACCAAGCAATACGAAGCCCTGCTGGCCACCGAAGGCGTGAAGATCGAATTTGCCGACAGCGGCATCAAGCGCCTGGCCGAGATTTCGCACACGGTCAATGAAAAGACAGAAAACATCGGTGCCCGACGGCTCTATACGGTGATGGAAAAACTGCTGGAAGAAATTTCCTTCACGGCCGGCGAGGCCGGTGTGGACGGGCTCATGATCGACGGTGACTATGTCAACGAACGCCTCGGTGAGCTCGCGGTGGACGAAGACATGTCGCGCTACGTCCTGTAGAAATTGGATAAAACGCGCGGGAGCTTGCGATGGCCAACAAGACATTGGGAACACGGCAGAAACTAAGTTTTCGGGTCGAACCGTCGCAGTCCCGCCCGCGCAATCCGGTTGCCTTGGCAGCCCAGCAGCGCGCCGGTGGTGCGGGTCCGCATCGCAAGAATGCATCGGCCCAACGGCAGCAGTTGAAGGCCGAACTGCAGAGCAAACTGGGCGGTAATGACAAGGATTGACCAGCCACTGCAGGGCTGCAGGGAAGATGTATCAAAATGTTAGATTTTGATGAGAGCGCCGGTAGAAATGCCGGCGCTTTTTTCATTGGCGCGGTGCGCTTGCAGATGAGAAGCAGCTGCGCAATGCCAGATGAGGCGATAAAAAAATACAACAATTGCCATTTCAATCTTTCGCTCCCGTCTAAAAAATGACTTGTATCGACCAAGGTGCAGTCATGCGCGACGAGAAGCATTAATGTCTGTCCATCCGACTGCAAGTGCGGATCCTCAAGACTATTTTTAGAGAAGGACGTCACATGAAAAAATCTCTGCTGGCACTCGCCGTTCTGGGCGCGTTCGCAGGCGCAGCACAAGCGCAAAGCTCCGTCACGATCTACGGTATCGTCGATACCGGTGTTGTCTACCAAAGCAAGGTTGCTACCGCCAACGGCGGCACCGGCTCCAAGTTCGGTCTGAACTCGGGCATCATCCAAGGTTCGCGCATCGGCTTCAAGGGTGCTGAAGATCTGGGTGGCGGTCTGTCCGCAGTCTTCAACCTGGAAGCTGGCTTCAGCAATGACACCGGCGGCCTGCAAGGTTCCGACGCCACCACCGGTTCCAACCTGTTCCGCCGCAAGTCGGTGGTCGGTCTGGCTGGTAACTTCGGTACCGTCCTGCTGGGTCGTCAAACCGACTTCGCTGACACCATCTCGGCTTACACCGCCGTGCAAGACTTCGGTGGCTGGGTCAACAACTCCGGTTCCGGTCTGGATCGCCTGCAAGGCACCCGTACCAACAACTCGATCAGCTACACCACGACCAACCTGAGCGGCTTCACCGGTAACCTGATGTACGGCTTCGGCGAGACCGCTGGCCAGACCTCCGCCGGTCAATCCTTCGGCGTTGGCGGCAAGTACGACAACGGTCCTCTGGGTCTGGGCATCAACTACTACCAGTCCAAGGCTGGTTCGACCCCGTCTGACGTTTCGCTGATCCCGGCAACCTCGACTACCGCCAGCGTCAACACCCTGTCGGCCAACGCTGGTAGCACAGCTCAGAAGGTCCTGAACGTGGCAGCGTCCTACCAGTTCGGTCCGGCACGCGTGTACGGTAACTACTCGCGCGTGAAGCAAGACCTGAACACCCAGGCCAACCTCACCGCCATCGGCGTGGGCTCGCTGACCACCGTGACCAACCGTACGCTGGCCCGTTCCAACAAGGCTGACATCTACGAAATCGGTACCGCTTATTCCTTGACCCCATCGCTGAAGCTGCTGGCGGCCGTGGACCACACCCGTGCCACCTTCGACGGCGTGGATAACAAGGCCAAGCTGACCCAGGTCAGCCTGGGTACCGACTACTGGCTGTCCAAGCGTACCGACCTGTACGCCTTCCTGGCTTACACCAAGGCTAGCGATCTGGTCAATCCGGGCGTCTCCGACAGCACCGGTAACGATGGCAACCAAGGCGCCGTCGCCGTGGGTATCCGCCACAAGTTCTAATGTGAATGAGCAGCGTCGTCGACTTTGACGACGCCTGCCGATCCACAATCGGACTAGCAGTAATAGCAGTAATCAAAGCGCCGCATGAGTTTCATGCGGCGCTTTTTTCATGCTTTTCGACGATTTCGCTTTTGTTAGTTTTCTGTTTCTGTTTCTTACATTTTGCAACAATAAAAATCAGGTCGTAAAAACATCATGTTTGCTTCGCATTCGACTCGGTTTCGCTTTCCACAGGAGGGCTGCAGGTGGCCCGGAAACCCCGTTTGTTGTGCCGCAAAATACTCGCCTTTACATCGCCAAATCCTGACGAAACCCTGACTGGTAGCCGATCTTGATGACTGTAAAGAAAGCGTAATAAGCCTTCCTGTTTGCGCACTTTTCCGCGCCGCACTGCTCTAATATTCGCCATACATTTTGATGCTTGCAGGAATCACCTCCCGACCTCATGTCTGATGAAGTGTCGCTTGCAGCATCTCCCTTCACGCTCTGATAGCGGCATCAATTTCTAAGTTTTTGGTGCATTCGGAACCGACGCAGCTTTCTGCGCCGGAGGGGATTTCTTTTTCCCGGATTTTGTTTGCAGTCGCAAGCGCAACAGAAAGGAAGCAACATGGCCACAAGAGAAGAGCTGGCAGTCATCAAGGCGGCCCGTGCCGGAGAATCGCGCGCACAACTGGCTCTGGGTCGACGTTATCTCAATGGCGGCAGCGGTCTGCCGCGCAGCAAGGGCACTGCGTTCTATTGGCTGCGCCGCGCCGCGCAGCAAGGCGTGGACGATGCCTGGATGATCATCGGCCGCAACATCACCTATGAGCAGGTCAAGGACCTGTCCTCGCCCCAGGAGGCCGCGGTCTGGTACGAAAAGGCCTTCGAGGCCGGCGTACCGCAAGCCGGCCTGATCTTTGCCCGGCTGGTGCTGGAGCATACCGATCAGTTCGACAGCAATGCCCATGCGCGCGCCATTGCCGCGCTCTCCCTGCTGGCCAGTCGCGATGATCACCAGGCGCAGTGGCTGCTGGCGCAGCAGATGCAGCGTCACGGCCAACCGGTGGTGCCGGGTGCGGCCTCCTCGGCAGTCGAAGAACGGCTGATGCAGGAAGCCGCCCGCGCCGGTATCGAGCAGGCCCAGTACGCCCTGCTCGACAAGGCCTGGCAACAGGGGGAGGGCGAGGCCTTTGCACGTGGCGCACGGCCACTGGTGCAGCGACTGACGG
Source organism: Herbaspirillum sp. C7C2 (assembly GCF_022627865.1). Classification (NCBI taxonomy): domain Bacteria; kingdom Pseudomonadati; phylum Pseudomonadota; class Betaproteobacteria; order Burkholderiales; family Oxalobacteraceae; genus Herbaspirillum; species Herbaspirillum sp. C7C2. The sequence goes on along the minus strand of NZ_JABXGI010000038.1, from coordinate 10,929 downwards.
AGCGCAATAGCGCTGCCGTCGGCCAGCTGGAGAAGGAATCCGATGCCACCGGCCTGGTGCAGTTGAGCCCCGAGGAGGCCACGCTGCTGCTGCGCTACGGCCAATGGCAGGCGCGTGCGGCGCAACCCGATCTGCAGGAATTGATGCGCCTGTTCGAACTGGCCGCCGTGGCCGGCGAGAACGAGGCGCGGCTGGAACTGGGCCTGCTGTGCGCCAAGATCGACCGCCAGGGACAGCGCGTGTTCATGGAACAGGGCCTGGCCAACTTCAAGAAAGCCCTGCACTGGCTGGTGCTCGCGGGAGAAGGCGGCAGTGCGCCGGCCTGGCATGCGCTGGCACGCATCTATTCGCGCTCCATCTATTCGCAGCGCAATCTGCAGGTGGCGCAGCAATATCTGGAAAAGGCGGCCGAGGCCGGCCTGACCGAGGCGCAGGCGGAGCTGGCGCACATCTTCTGGCGCAATCGCCGCGACGACCCCATGCATGACGTCAAGGCCCTGTACTGGTGGCAACAGGCTGCCGCCCGCGGTGATGCGGAATCGGCCGAGGCGCTGCTGCCGTTCCAGGCGCAGGAAGATGCGCAGGACTGGGCGGTGCAGGCGCGTGCGCAGTTGAGCGAGCGGCTGCGCAATAGCAACCCCTTCCTGAGTGCCCGCATCGAACTGGCGGCCATCTTCGGCCTGACCAAGCCGGAAGCGCTGCTCATCGACATCAAGCAGGCCGATTACGGCCACTGTCTGGTGGTCGACATCTGTGCCCATCATGCCCGCAGCAAGCGGCGCCTGATCGCGGTGCAAAGCGAGGCGCAGCGCGCTGCGATCAACCGCGTCAGTCGCCTGTTCGGCGACGTCGACTGCGGCTTCAGTGGCCCGGAAGGCAATTATCGTCAGCGCCAGTACCGCCTGCGTACCGCCTTTCCCGAAGCCGCCTGAGGCGATGTGCTTGCGCTACGCCTACATGTGGTAGCGCAGGCTCAGCGCGACGTTGCGCGGGGCGCCCGGCAGGCTCAGGTTGGGGCTGCTGCCGTGGCCGGAGATGATGTAGCCGGTGTTGAAGATATTGCCGACGTTCAGTTGCAGCTCATAGCGGGCCGTGCGGTAGGCCGCCATCGCATCGGCGGTCACGTAGCCGGGCAGGGTGACGGTGTTGCCCGGGTTGGCGAAGCGCGCCCCCACGGCATTGGCGCCACCGCCGACGATGAAGCCCTCGCCCAGTTCCTTGGTCAGCCACAGGTTGGCGCTGTGACGCGGCGTCAGGGTGGCATTCTTGCCCTTGAAGGGGACATTGCCGGCCGCCGTGACGCTGGTGTCGAAGGAGGATGACTCGGTGATCACCGCATCCAGGTAGGCGTATCCGGCCAGCAGTTTCCAGCCCTGCTTGAGGTCGGCACTGAAGGTGAATTCGGCGCCATCGGTGCGCTGCTTGCCGACCGGCACGATCGTATTGTTGGGCAGGGTCGACTTGATGTTGTCGCGCTCCAGTCGGAACACCGACACGGTGGCGCTGGCGCGTCCTTCCCAGAAATCATATTTGGCACCGACCTCGGTATTGCGCGTGTTTTCCGGTGCCAGGTCGGCGTTGTTGGTGGCCAGTGCGAAGTTCTCGCCCGAGGGCTGGAAGGAGCGGCTCCACGAGAGGTAATAGGATTGCGTCTCGCTGGGTTGCCACACCAGGCCGGCGCGCGGACTGTAGGCGGTATCGGTGCGCGACAGGTTGCTGGGCACGCCGGCGGCCGACACCAGCCTGGCCTGCTGGCGGAAGCTGTCGTGGCGCAGACCGACCAGTGCCTTCCACTGCGCATTGAGGGTGATGCTGTCCTGCAGATAGGCGGCAAAGGTGTCATAGGTGCCGTAGGTCAGCGATGGCGCGGTCACACGGTCAGGATTGACCAGCGGCAGCACCGGATTGAAGATTGAGACCGGCGCCACGCCCGAGGTGCCACCTGCCACGGCCACGCCGCCGTAGGTAGCGGCGTCCTTGCTCTGGCTGCCCACCTCCACCCCATAGAGGATTTCATGACGGGTCTGGCCCAGCGTCAGCTTCTGCGTCAGCTCGCTCTGGTTGAACCAGCCGTTTTCATCGCGCACCAGCTTGGCATGGTTCAGGGCCATGGTGCCGTTGGTTTCGTTGACGTTGCCGTTGATGTTGGTGTTGTTGCGGTTGAGGTGGTAATCGTAATAGCGCAGGCCGTTGCGGAAGGAAAACTCGTCGTTGAACCGGTGCGTGAAGGTCGCCGTGGTGGACGCCACGCGTGACTGCACGAAGTCGGCGTCGCGGGCATTGCGCGCACCGAAGTAGGTGCCGGGGTCCACCGCCACCGGACGTCCGCGATAGGACGGGATGCCGAAGTCCATGACGCGCCGGTCTTCCAGGTAGTCGGCCTGCAGCAGCAATTTGGTATCGGCCGAGAAGCGCAGGGCCAGGGAGGGCGCGATGGCCTTGCGGTCGATGAATTGCTGGGCGCGATAGCTGTCGCCACGTTCTACGGCGCCGGTCAGGCGCCAGGACAGCGCGCCGTCGCCGGCAGCGCGTCCCAGGTCCAGCTCGGCGCGCCGACCGGCGGTGCTGTTGGCGGTGATGCCGACGTCGCTGATATCCACACCCGGCTTCTTGCTCACGCGGTTGATCAGGCCACCAGAGGAGCCGCGGCCATACAGCACGGCGGCCGGACCCTTGATCACTTCCACATTTTCCACATTGGACAGGTCGCGGAAATACAGCGCGTCATCGCGGAAGCCATCCACGAACTGGTCCCCGATGGCGGTAAAGCCGCGGATGAACACCTGGTCGCGCTGGCCGTCGCCGGTGGACAGGCCCAGCCCGGGCACGTTTTTCAGGACATCCTGCAGCGAGGCCGCATTCTGGTCGCGGATCACCTGGGCCGGCACCACGTTGATGGTCTGCGGCACGTCGCGCAGCGGAGCTTCGCTCTTGGTGCCGCTGACCGCGGTCGGCGCCACATAGCCGTCATTGGTGCGGGCACCGCTGACTTCGATGGCGGGCAGGGAAGAAGCGGATTCCTGCGCCCAGGCCAGGGAGGACAGGGAGGAAAGGGAGCAGGTGGCCAGTACGGCCAGGTGCAAGGGATGCAGGCGGAAATTCATTTTATTCTTCACAATGAGTTCGATTAATAGGAATAATTATTATTCGTATTAAATGATGATTGTAAGAAGATGTAAATAGAAAGCTGCATACTTGTCATGTGCTCTCATCAAATGGGAATGACAAGGCCAGTGCGCCCGCCCGCGAGGGCAGGGTCACATCGTGTAATTCAGGAAATCAGGGAATCAGGTAAAGGGCCAAGCGCGAGGGCGCTCGGCTTCAGTGCAGGTGGATGGCCTGTTCGCCATCGGCACCGCCATCCGGGCCGGCCTGGCCGAAGGAATACAACGAATAACTGGTGCCATCGTCGTCGGCCTCGTACTGATAGGAATTGCCCCAGGGGTCGCGTGGCAGGCGGTCGACGTAGCCGCCGATGGCCCAGTTGGCCGGCACCGGTGCCCGCGTGGGCTTGATCACCAGCGCCAGCATGCCCTGCTGGGTGGTGGGGTAGCGGCCGTTATCCTGGCGATAGCGGTCCAGGCCGCTGGCAATGGCCTGCATATCCTTTTCGGCCGCCATGGCTTGCGGGCTGTGGTCATGGTTGAAGCGTGCCACCAGCGGCGGCAGTGCCAGGGCGGCGGCCACCGCCAGCACGGTCAATACCAGGATCCAGCGCAGGCGCGCCAGGCCGCGCTGCAGGAACAGGAAAGCAGGATGTTGCCGCGAGGGCAGGGAAGAACGGCGCATGGAAGCGGCTGGCTTGGTCAAGGGAGCAAGGGGACAAGGAGACGATAGGAACTCAACGCTGCGCAACACCGGCTTGCGCACAGACGAGCGAGGTGCCGCCCACTGCCGATACCGACGGCGGCGGCCCGGCACTGGTCGGTCATCAGGGCTGCAGGGTCACCGGCACGCCGGCCTGATTGCTGACCACTTCTGACAACGTGGCATAAAACTCGCTGCCGTCACGGGTGTTGAGCCAGTGCTGGCCGTCGAATTTGTAGTGGAAGCCGCCGGAACGGGCTGCCAGCCACATTTCCTGCATCGGGGCCTGGCTGTTGATGATGATCTTGGAGCCATTGCCGATGCACTCGATCTCCAGCACATTGCCGCTGCGGCTGCATTCCACGTCCAGCTCGCTGGCGTCGCAGGCGTCTTCCAGCGCCGTTTCGATGGCGTTGAGGGTGGCATCAGCCAGGTCCAGGAATTCCGATTCGGTCATGCTACACTCCAAGGCATTCTAAGATTTCGATGTAATCCGACATTTTATCGTGAAGTCACACTATTCTCCCGTCCGTCGTGCAGCTTCCCTGGCCCTTTGCGCCGCCGCCTTGATGCTGGCCGGCTGCGGCCAGAAAGGCCCGCTGTACATGCCCAAGGTGCCGCCCGACCCGTTTGCGCATACCCAGCCCAAACCGGCGGCCCCGCAGCCGGACACCAAGGCTGGCGCGCAGCAGGGTGGCGACGTGACCCCGGCGGCAACTGACGCCCCCGCCAAATAAGCCTTCCCGCTGCGTGACCCCGAGGGCCCGCGCAGGCAATATCGCAAAACAGCCGCAAAGCGGTGCCGAACCCGTCCAGCGCGGTCGGCGCCGGATTCCCCAACAGTTCAGATTTCAGATTTCCCGGATATCCATGTCCCACTTTTCCTACCGCAATGGCGCCCTGCACGCCGAACAGGTTTCGCTGCAGGCGCTGGCCGAACAGTTCGGTACGCCGCTCTACGTCTATTCCAAGGCTGCCCTGGTCGAGAACTTCTCGGCCTATGCCGACGCTTGCCGCAAGGCTGGTCGTGCCGAAGGTGCCAATGATGCAAGGGGTGGGGCGCTGGTGTGCTATTCGGTCAAGTCCAACTCCAACCTGGCGGTGCTGAACCTCCTGGGTCGTCTGGGTTCGGGCTTCGACATTGTCTCCGGCGGTGAGCTGCTGCGCGTGGTGGCCGCCGGCGGCGATGCCCGCAAGGTGATCTTCTCGGGCGTCGGCAAGGGCCGCGACGAGATGAAGCTGGCCCTGGAACATGACATCCTCTGCTTCAACGTCGAATCCATCCCCGAGGTGGCGCGCCTGAACGAAGTGGCCGGCGCCCTGGGCAAGCGCGCCCGCATCTCGCTGCGGGTGAACCCGAATGTGGATGCCAAGACCCACCCCTACATCTCCACCGGCCTGAAGGAAAACAAGTTTGGCGTGGCCTATGAAGATGCGCTGAACTGCTACCGTGCCGCCGCCGCCCTGCCCAATATCGAGGTGGTCGGCATCGATTGCCACATCGGTTCGCAATTGCTGGACGACTCGCCGCTGCTGGAAGCGCTGGACAAGGTCATCGACATGGTCGACACGCTGGAGTCCGAGGGCATTCACATCCATCACCTCGACATCGGCGGCGGCATTGGCATCCGCTACGACGACGAGCAACCGGTGGCCATCGGCGACTACCTGGCCCGCGTGTTCGCCCGGGTCGACGCCTGGCGCACCAGCAAGTACGACGGCCGTCCGATCCAGGTCATGTTCGAACCCGGCCGCTCGGTAGTCGGCAATGCCGGCCTGCTGCTGACCGAGGTGCAATACCTCAAGCATGGCGAAGGCAAGAATTTCGCCGTGGTCGACGCCGCCATGAATGATCTGATGCGCCCGGCCATGTATGAAGCCTGGCACGGCGTGAAGACCGTCAAGGAGAACGCCGGCCAGGCACGCATCTATGATGTGGTCGGTCCGGTCTGCGAATCCGGTGACTGGCTGGCACGCTCGCGTGAGCTGGCCATTGGCGAAGGCGACCTGCTGGCCCTGATGTCGGCCGGCGCCTACGGCATGACCATGGCCTCCAACTACAACACCCGCGGTCGCGCCGCCGAGGTGCTGGTCGATGGCACGCAGGTGCATCTGGTCCGCCAGCGCGAGCAGCCGGCCGATCTGTTTGCGCTGGAAAAGATCGTCGACTGAGTTTGTTGTCGTTCCAATAAGCGGCAATAAGCGGCAGCCCCGGAAACGCGGCTGCCGTTTCCTTTTCAACAGCGTTTATTGATCGGCCGGCAATACGCGCCAGTGCTGGGCCTCAGATATTTTTTGCAGAGCCGCATTTTTGTTTTGCCTTTCAGAAATTTGGGCGCAAAATAGCCGTCCGTCCAAAGAACAAATAACGCATCTCGACAAGCCTGGCGCGCGAGCAGCAACGCGCCACCGGAGACCAGGCAAGCCAACAGGCCACAGGACGACAGGGAGAAGACCATGCCACCGGGACGGTGGTCGGTAGCGCAACACAGGGGAATTCCATGCAAGTCCTGGAACGCACAGAGGGAGATCGCGACAAGCGGGTGCACGGCGAGGGCGCCGAAGGCGACCTGGCGCCTGCGCATCCTGGCGCCTCCACATCCACCGCAGCATCGACTGCACCCAGCGCCGAGGAGTTGGAAGTCCGCGCCTCGCATATCACCGCCGCCGCCGTGGCTGCAGCTGCCGTCACGGCCGCCGTGGTGACCGCCGCCGGCGAGGAACCCACGATGCGCACCGAACGCGTGACACAGGAGCAGCCCGAGGCGAGCCGCCGCCCGGCGCCCAGCGGCCCGCGCAGCGAACCGCAGGTGGCAGCCTCCACCCGTGGCGCCCTGCTGGTCTCGCTGTTGACGCTGGCCATCATCGGCCTGGCCCTGTGGCTGGGTGCGCAATGGCCGCAACGCTCGCTCAAGCCGATGCTGACGCAATTGCCGAGCTTTTCCCGGCCCGCGCCGGTAGCACCTGCTGCCGCAGCCCAGCCGGCTGTCGAAGAAAGCAGCGCAGCGGCCAGCCTGGAGGCACCCGGACCTGACGCCATCGCCCAGTTGCAGCAGGAAGCCGATGAAAAGGCGCGTCTGCTGGCACAGAAGCGCGCCGCCGCCGAGGCCCGCCATCGCCGCGAGGATGCCGCCCTGGCCCTGCGCGAGCAACGTCGGCGTGAAGCCGAGGCACAACTGGCCAATGCCCGCGCCCAGGCCGAGCGTGCCCAGGCGGCGGTGGCAGTCCCGGAAGCGGTGGTGGCTCCGGCCGCGCCGTCCCTGGCCGAGCAGGTCAAGCAATGCAGCGCGCTATCGCTGTTCGCCCGCGAGAGCTGCCTGTGGAAGCTATGCGACGGCAAGTGGGGCAAGAATGGCTGCCCCTCCTACGAGCGCAATAACGAAGGCGCCTGAGCCGGCGCCGCTGCAGCACCTCTTCCTCCCCTCTCCCTTTCCGGATTGTCTGGATTGTCAGATACGGCCCGGCCGGTACCGCCCTCACGGGGCGCGGCCAGCCGGGAGCAATTCTTGCTTGCCTGAAGGCCGTCGGCGCATGACGGCAAGCCCGCCTGTGGTCCCCCCACGACAGATGAAAAGTCTTGCCGCAAGCGGTTTTGCGAACGGTTTTTGCCGTTGACTTGCCGCTATAATGCGCGTTTTTCTTCCCTTCCCTGCAAGGAAAAAGGCATGAATGCACTGCTCTGGTTCGTCGTCCTCTACTGGGTCATCTCGGTGGCCATCGGTCTGTATGCCACCCGATACGTCAAGAGTTCGAAGGACTATGCCGTCGCCGGCCGCTCGCTGCCGATGTCGGTGGTGACCGCGACCGTGTTTGCGACCTGGTTCGGTTCGGAAGCGGTGCTGGGGGTGTCTTCCACCTTCCTCAAGGAGGGCCTGGGCGGCATCGTGGCCGATCCCTTCGGCTCTTCGCTGTGCCTGATCCTGGTCGGCGTCTTCTTCGCCAAGCGCCTGTACCGGATGAATCTTCTGACCATCGGCGACTACTACAAGAAGCGCTTCGGCCGCGCTGCCGAGATGCTGGTGACGATCTGTATCGTCATTTCCTACCTGGGCTGGGTGGCCGCGCAGATCAAGGCCCTGGGCCTGGTCTTCAACGTCGTCTCGGGCGGCTACATCCCCATGCACTGGGGCATGATCATCGGTGCCGGCAGCGTGCTGATCTATACCCTCATGGGCGGCATGTGGGCCGTGGCCATCACCGACTTCCTGCAGATGATCATCGTGGTGGTCGGCATGCTCTACATCGGCTACGAAGTCTCGGGCATGGTCGGCGGTCCCGGCGTGGTGATCGCGCATGCGGCCGAGGCCGGCAAGTTCAATTTCTGGCCGGCCGCCGAGCTCAAGGACGTGCTTTGGTTCTTCGCCGCCTGGATCACCATGATGCTGGGCTCGATCCCGCAGCAGGACGTGTTCCAGCGGGTGATGTCGTCCAAGAACGAAAACGTGGCCCGCAATGCCTCCATCCTGGGCGGCGTGATCTATTTCTTCTTCGTCTTCATTCCCATCTTCCTGGCCTACTCGGCCACGCTGATCGACCCCGCCATGGTCTCGCGCCTGCTGGAGACCGATTCCCAGCTGGTCCTGCCGACCCTGATCATGGAAAAGATGCCGGTCTTCGCCCAGGTGATGTTCTTCGGCGCCCTCTTGTCGGCCATCAAGAGCTGCGCCAGCGCGACCCTCCTGGCCCCCTCGGTGACCTTCACCGAAAACGTGCTCAAGGAAATTCGTCCCTGGAAGAACGACCGTGAATTCCTCTTCACCATGCGCGCCGTGGTGCTGGTCTTCACCATCGGTGTTACCGCGCTGGCGCTGAACAGCCAGTCCAGCATCTACGAAATGGTCGAGAACGCCTACAAGGTCACCTTGGTGGCGGCCTTCGTGCCCCTGGCCTTCGGCGTCTACTGGCAGCGCGCCACCCGCCAGGGTGCATTGATGGCCATGGTGCTGGGCCTGGTGTCCTGGATCACGCTGGAATACACCGCCCCGGAAGGCCTCTGGCCGCCGCAACTGGCCGGCCTGCTGTTCTCCATCGGCGGCATGGTGGTCGGATCGCTCATGCCCCAGGTGCTGGCACCGGTGGCCCCCATCGCCGTGGCACCGGCCGAGGGAACGGTCCAGTCCTGAGTTCTTCTTGCCTGCCTGAAACGGTCGCCCGGCTCTGCCGCGCGACCGTTTTTCTTTTTGCGGGGCCGGCAAGAACTGATGCAAACCGTGCTGTCAAAGTGAGTCTACGGCCGGGCTTTTCGAATTAATTCGATGTCAAAGTAGTAATAATTCGAGAGGTTATCGGAACTTATTTGCTTTCCATCAACCTGAAATGACATGACTGAGCAAACTCGCCCCTACGATTTTGCTGCCGATGCGTTGTTTCTGGATTTCGACGGCACCCTGGTCGAACTGGCGCCACAACCCGAAGAGATCGTGGTGCCGCCGGAACTGATCACGCTGTTGCAGCGACTACAACAAGAATCGGACGGCGCGCTGGCCATCGTCAGCGGCCGTCCCCTGGACCAACTCGACTTCTTCCTGGCGCCGTTGCGCCTGCCGGCCGCGGGCGTGCACGGCGCCGAACGGCGTACCGCCGATGGCCGCATCCTCCAGCAGCCGGTGCCGGACGTGCATCACCTGCGCGAGCGCCTGCTGCCGCTGGTGGAGGGCAATCCCGGTCTGCAGCTGGAACTCAAGCGCGGCGCGCTGGCGCTGCACTACCGGCACGCCGCCCACCTGGAGCAGCGCTGCGTGGAAACCATGATGGACGCCCTGCGCCACGAACCCGGCTTTTCCATGCTGCACGGCAAGATGGTGGTGGAGGCCAAGCCCCACATCAACAAGGGTGACGCGGTGGCGGCATTCCTGCATGAAGCGCCTTTCCGCGGGCGTCGCCCGGTCTTCATCGGTGACGACGTGACCGATGAAGCCGGCTTCGCCATCGCCCAGGCCGAGACCTATGGCGGCCTGGGCATCAAGGTCGGTACCGGCCCCAGTCAGGCGCAGCAGCGTCTGGCCGGTCCGGCCGCGGTGCTGGCCTTGCTGCGAGAGGCCATCCCCGCACGCAGCCTCAGCGGATGACCGCCCGGGCGCAGCACGCGCCCATCATCGCCTTCCATCAAGAAATCTGACCCACAGAACAGAGCACGAGGAACCATGAGCCAGCCCAGCCCCGACCCGCAACAGGAAGCGCAGCCGCAACCGCACTCGCAGACCCAACATTCCGAACAGCCGCACCTGGCCGCCCAGGCGCACGACATGCCCTCCACCTCCTCGCTGGACCTGGGGGTGATCGGCAACTGCGCCTTCTCGGCGCTGGTGGACAAGATGGGCCGCATCGTCTGGTGCTGCCTGCCGCGCTTTGATGGCGACCCGGTCTTCAATGCCTTGCTGGACCCCACCGACAATGGCGCGCTGTGGGCCTTCCAGCTGGAGAATTTCTCTCACAGCGAGCAGTGGTACGAACCCAATACCGCCGTGCTGCGCACCCGGCTCTACGATACGCTGGGGCAGGGCATCGAGATCACCGACCTGGCGCCGCGCTTCCAGAGCCGTGGCCGCTTCTTCCGCCCGCTGCAGCTGGTGCGCCGCATCCATCCGCTCTCCGGCGCGCCGCGCATGCGGGTGGTGTTGCGTCCGCGCTTCGACTGGGGCCGTGATATCCCCGCGCAGACCCGCGGCAGCAACCACATCCGCTATGTCGGTCCCGAGCAGACCCTGCGCCTGAACACCGATGCGCCGATCAGCTACATCGTGGACGAGACCGCCTTCGTGGTCAGCCGCCCCTATAACTTCATCCTGGGCCCGGACGAAACCCTGCACGGCGGCATCAACGACACTGCGCGCGATTTCGAACAGGAAACCACCGCCTATTGGCGAAACTGGAGCCGCGCCCTGGCCACGCCGCTGGAGTGGCAGGATGCGGTGATCCGCGCGGCCATCACCCTGAAGCTCTCGGTCTTTGAAGACACCGGCGCCATCATCGCCGCCATGACCACCAGCGTGCCCGAGGCGCCGGGCAGCCAGCGCAACTGGGACTATCGCTATTGCTGGCTGCCCGACGCCTTCTTCGTGGTGCGCGCCCTGAACAGCCTGTCCGAACTGGGGACCATGGAAGACTACCTGCGCTGGCTGA
>NZ_JABXGI010000037.1:0-20316 GCF_022627865.1 Herbaspirillum sp. C7C2 | reverse complement strand
AAGAAGGTCTGCGTTTCGCCATCCGTGAAGGCGGTCGTACCGTCGGCGCCGGCGTCGTCGCCAAGATCTTCGACTAAGATCAAGCTGTAAAACACTTTGCCGCGGTGCGTAACGTATCGCGGCATTCGTGTCTCAATCGCGAGTTTTTGTAGGGGCGTAGCTCAATTGGCAGAGCGTCGGTCTCCAAAACCGAAGGTTGGGGGTTCGATGCCCTCCGCCCCTGCCACCGAATCTGGTGCAGGGTACTGAAAGTAAATATGTCTAGCCAGCCAGTTCAAACCGTCAACACCTCCAACGACAAGATCAAGATCGCACTGGCGATCGTGGCTGTGGTTGCAGGCGTGGTCGGTTTTTTTGTGTTGTCTGATCAGTCGACTCCGGTGCGTGCTGTCGCCCTGGTCGCCGGTCTGCTGGTGGCTGTGGCGTTTGCCTGGACCTCTGCACAAGGCCGCGGCTTTGTCGGTTTCGCCAAGGAATCCGTCCGCGAAACCAAGAAAGTCGTCTGGCCCACCCGCAAGGAAGCCATGCAGATCACTGCGGTGGTGTTCGCCTTCGTGCTGGTCATGGCCATCTTCCTGTGGGGTACGGACAAGTTGCTCGAGTTCCTGTTGTACGACGTAATTTTGGGCTGGAAATAACATGAGCGATAGCACGCAAGACAGCGCACCGATTGGTGCGCAAAGCGTTTCAGGCGCCGGAAATAAGCGCTGGTACGTGGTGCATGCGTATTCCGGCATGGAAAAGAGCGTGCAGCGCGCGCTGACCGAGCGCATCAACCGCGCCGGCATGCAAGAACAGTTCGGCCAGATCCTGGTGCCGACTGAAGAAGTCGTTGATATGAAGAATGGTCACAAGTCGGTGACCGAGCGTCGTTTCTTTCCGGGCTATGTCCTGGTCGAGATGGAAATGACGGACGAAACCTGGCACCTGGTGAAGAACACCGCCAAAGTGACCGGTTTCATCGGCGGCAAGTCGAATCGTCCGACCCCGCTGCCCCAGCGCGAAGTGGATTCGCTGCTCCGCCAGATGCAGGAAGGCGTTGAGAAGCCCCGTCCAAAGGTGCTCTACGAAGTGGGCGAAATGGTCCGCATCAAGGAAGGCCCGTTCACCGATTTCAACGGCAACGTCGAAGAAGTGAACTACGAGAAATCGCGCGTGCGCGTCTCGGTGACCATCTTCGGTCGCGCCACCCCGGTCGAACTCGAGTTCGGCCAACTGGAAAAAGTCTGATCCCGCTCCGGAATCCCGCCTTTCCCTGTCAAGTTTTCAGCGCCCGCTGGAGCGCACCGGACAAGTCATCGTCTGCCAATCCAGCAATCCGAGGAGCCCAAGTAGAAAGCCGCAAGGCCAACGAATCGGCGCTACAACTCAATCAATAAGGAGCCGTCATGGCAAAGAAGATTATTGGTTTTATCAAGCTGCAAGTGCCAGCTGGTAAAGCAAACCCGTCCCCCCCGATCGGCCCTGCGCTGGGTCAGCGCGGTCTGAACATCATGGAATTCTGCAAGGCGTTCAACGCCCAGACCCAAGGTGTTGAGCCGGGTCTGCCGATTCCGGTCGTGATCACCGCCTTCGCGGACAAGTCCTTCACCTTCGTGATGAAGACGCCGCCGGCGACCATCCTGATCAAGAAGGCTGCTGGTATCCAGAAGGGTTCCGCCAAGCCGCATACCGACAAGGTCGGCTCGATCACCCGCAAGCAAGCGGAAGAGATCGCAACCCAGAAGAAGCCGGACCTGACCGCTGCTGATCTGGAAGCTGCCGTGCGTACCATCGCTGGTTCCGCACGTTCGATGGGCATCACGGTGGAGGGTCTGTAATGGCTAAGGTATCCAAGCGCGTCAAGGCAATGAAGGAAAAGGTCGATCGTACCAAGGCCTATCCGTTCGACAACGCCGTTTCCCTGATCAAGGAATTCGCAACCGCGAAGTTCAATGAATCGATCGACGTCTCCGTCCAGCTGGGCGTGGACGCCAAGAAGTCGGACCAGGTCGTTCGTGGTTCGGTGGTGCTGCCTGCCGGTACTGGCAAGACTGTTCGCGTGGCCGTGTTCGCATCCGGCGACAAGGCTGAAGCTGCCAAGGCAGCTGGCGCTGACGTGGTCGGCATGGAAGACCTGGCAGAGCGCGTGAAGGCCGGCGACATGCCGTTTGACATCGTCATCGCCTCGCCCGACACCATGCGTATCGTCGGTACCCTGGGCCAGATCCTGGGCCCCCGCGGCCTGATGCCTAACCCGAAGGTTGGCACCGTGACCCCCGACGTCGCTACCGCTGTCAAGAACGCCAAGGCTGGTCAGGTGCAATACCGTACCGACAAGTCCGGCATCATCCACGCTACCATCGGCCGCAAGTCGTTCTCCGACGCCGATCTGAAGGCCAACCTGCTGGCCCTGATCGATGCCCTGAACAAGGCCAAGCCGGCCAGCAGCAAGGGTGTGTACCTGCGCAAGATCGCTCTGTCGTCCACCATGGGCGCTGGCGTTCGCGTGGACCAGGCTTCCCTGGCTGCCTAAGCAAGCAATATAGTCCCCGTTTCCTCACGGAAGCGGGGCATCTCTTTGGGCTGTCGTCGTTGTCTCGATAATGACGGCAGGCCTTCAAAGACCGTTGGGCGGAAGCCGGCAGCAACAAGCCGGCCAAAGTTAAAAAGGCTGTACGAAAGTTCAGTTGACCCAACGCAGATGGTGAACCCGAGCAAGTTTTGTGGTCTCAGGCAGCATTTTCAGTTTTGCCCTATGCTGCAGTGAACTCCTAAACGTCGGACGCCGTGTTCGAACCGGTGCAAGGCAAGCAGGCAGTGGCCTGTGTGGTGGCCGAGCACTATTTTTGGAGGTTGATCTTGAGTCTCAATCTGAATGACAAGAAGGCCGTCGTCGCCGAAGTTTCCGCAAAGGTTGCAACTGCGCAAACGATCGTCGTGGCCGAATACCGTGGCATCCAGGTTGGTTCCTTGACGCAACTGCGCGCACAAGCGCGTGCCCAAGGCGTGTACCTGCGCGTGTTGAAAAACACGCTGGCTCGTCGCGCTGTCGAAGGCACGAAGTTTGCCGACCTCGCCCCGCAACTGACCGGTCCGCTGATCTACTCGATCTCGGAAGATGCCGTGGCCGCTGCCAAAGTCCTGTCGGACTTTGCCAAGACCAACGACAAGCTGGTTGTGAAGGCAGGTAACTACGAAGGCAAGCAGCTGGACAAGGCTGCTGTTGCTTCGCTGGCAAACATCCCGTCTCGCGAAGTTCTGCTGGCCCAGGTCCTGGGCATGATGCAGGCTCCGGTGTCGGGCTTTGCGCGCGCTCTGGCTGCTCTGGCAGCCAAGAAGGAAGCCGAAGCCGCATGATGCACGGCCGCCCTTGGCGGCCCCGCTCTGTTGTTTCGACGCTTTCGCGTCATTACCAATCTGATGTTATTACCGAAATAAATTTAGGAGTTTCAAATGGCAATTAGCAAAGAAGACATCCTGGAAGCCGTTGGCGCGCTGTCCGTGATGGAACTGAATGACCTGGTCAAGGCATTCGAAGAGAAGTTTGGTGTTTCCGCTGCCGCTATGGCTGCTCCGGCCGCTGGTGGCGCTGCTGGTGGCGCTGCTGCTGCTGAAGAACAGACCGAATTCACCGTTGTGCTGGCTGAAGTCGGCGCCAACAAGGTCGGCGTCATCAAGGCCGTCCGTGAAATCACCGGCCTGGGTCTGAAGGAAGCCAAGGATCTGGTTGACGGTGCACCGAAGCCGGTCAAGGAAGGCATCGCCAAGGCTGACGCTGAAGCTGCCAAGAAGAAGCTGGAAGAAGCTGGCGCCAAGGCCGAACTGAAGTAATTCTCTTGCCTACCAAGGCGAGTCATTACTCCGGAGTCAAAGTGCAGAATCCCTTGAAAAAGGGATTCGGCTTTGGCTCCTTTGTCGTTTCTTATTTTTGCTGGTGGAATTGATGCGCCGCAGTGTTCGTTGTCGGGAATATTAAGCGCGATCGCAGCAAAAAACTAGGGTAGACATTTGAAGATTTGAGTGCCGATAACCCGGACCTGCTTGACCGGCAAGTCGCGCGGTTTGATCGAATCTTGAACTCTCTATCCTTCCTGTCACTCACGGAGTGTCCATGCACTACTCATTTACTGAGAAGAAGCGCATTCGCAAGTCCTTCGCGAAACGCGCAAACGTCCACAACGTTCCGTTCCTGCTCGCGACTCAGATCGAGTCGTATCAGAATTTCCTGCAACCCGAACGCATCGCATCGGAACGCAAGAACGAAGGCCTGCAATCGGCTTTCACCTCGATTTTCCCCATCGTGTCGCACAATGGTTTTGCGCGTCTCGAATTCCTGTCGTATGTGCTGGGCGCTCCGCCGTTTGATGTCAAAGAGTGCCAACAACGTGGCCTGACCTTCGCGTCCCCGCTGCGTGCCAAGGTGCGCCTGGTGATCCTGGACAAGGAATCGCCGACCAAGCCGGTCGTCAAGGAAATGAAGGAACAGGAAGTCTACATGGGCGAACTGCCCCTGATGACCACCACCGGTTCCTTCGTCATCAACGGCACCGAGCGCGTGATCGTGTCCCAGCTGCACCGCTCCCCGGGCGTGTTCTTCGAACACGACCGCGGCAAGACGCACTCGTCGGGCAAGCTGCTCTTCTCGGCCCGTATCATTCCTTATCGTGGCTCCTGGCTGGACTTCGAATTCGATCCGAAGGACATCCTGTTCTTCCGCGTCGACCGCCGCCGCAAGATGCCGGTGACGATCCTGCTGAAGGCCATCGGCATGACCTCCGAGCAGATCCTGGCGAACTTCTTCGTCTTCGACAACTTCAACCTGCACGCCGAAGGCGCGGACATGGAGTTCGTCTCCGAGCGCCTGCGCGGTGAAGTCGCACGTTTCGACATCACCGACAAGTCGGGCAAGGTGATGGTCGCCAAGGACAAGCGCATCAACGCCAAGCACGTGCGTGACATCGAAGCCGCCGGCATCAAGCACATCTCCGTGCCTGAAGACTATCTGCTGGGCCGCGTCCTGGCCAAGAACATCGTCGATCCGGACACCGGCGAAGTCGTCGCCAGCGCCAACGACGAGCTGACCGAAGACCTGCTGGCCAAGCTGCGCGAAGCCAACATCTCGGCCATCCAGACCCTGTACACCAACGACCTGGACCAGGGCGGCTACATCTCGCAGACCCTGCGCACCGACGACACCGCCGACCAGACCGCCGCACGCGTGGCGATCTATCGCATGATGCGTCCTGGCGAACCGCCGACCGAAGAGTCCGTGGAAGCCCTGTTCAACGGCCTGTTCTACAGCGAAGACCGCTACGACCTGTCGGCCGTGGGCCGCATGAAGTTCAACCGTCGCGTCGGTCGCGATGAGCTGACCGGCACCATGACGCTGTCCAATGACGACATCCTGGCCGTCATCAAGATCCTGGTCGAACTGCGTAACGGCCGTGGCGAAGTCGATGACATCGACCACCTGGGTAACCGTCGCGTGCGTTGCGTGGGCGAACTGGCCGAGAACCAGTTCCGTGCCGGCCTGGTGCGCGTGGAGCGCGCCGTCAAGGAACGCCTGGGCCAGGCCGAAGCGGACAACCTGATGCCGCACGACCTGATCAACTCCAAGCCGATCTCGGCTGCCATCCGTGAGTTCTTCGGTTCCTCGCAGCTGTCGCAGTTCATGGACCAGACCAACCCGCTGTCGGAAATCACGCACAAGCGTCGCGTTTCCGCCCTGGGCCCTGGCGGTCTGACCCGCGAACGCGCCGGCTTCGAAGTGCGCGACGTGCACCCGACCCACTACGGCCGCGTCTGCCCGATCGAAACGCCTGAAGGCCCGAACATCGGCCTGATCAACTCGCTGGCGCTGTATGCCCGCCTGAACGAATACGGCTTCCTGGAAACCCCGTATCGCAAGGTCGAGGGCAGCAAGGTCACCAACCAGATCGACTACCTGTCGGCCATCGAAGAAGGTCGTTACGTGATCGCCCAGGCGAACGCGACCATCGACGGCGAAGGCAAGCTGTCCGATGAACTGGTGTCGGCCCGTGAAGCCGGCGAAACCATCCTGGTCTCGCCCGAGCGCGTGCAGTACATGGACGTGGCCCCGGGCCAGGTGGTGTCGGTGGCAGCTTCGCTGATTCCGTTCCTGGAACACGATGACGCGAACCGTGCACTGATGGGCGCCAACATGCAACGCCAGGCCGTACCTTGCCTGCGTCCGGAAAAGCCGCTGGTCGGCACCGGCATCGAGCGTACCGTGGCGGTTGACTCCGGTACCACCGTGCAAGCGCTGCGTGGCGGTGTGGTGGACTATGTCGATGCAGGCCGTGTGGTGATCCGCGTCAACGACGACGAGGCGCAAGCCGGCGAAGTCGGTGTGGACATCTACAACCTGATCAAATACACCCGTTCCAACCAGAACACCAACATCAACCAGCGTCCGATCGTCAAGATCGGTGACCGCGTCGCCAAGCACGACGTGATCGCAGACGGCGCATCGACCGACATGGGCGAGCTGGCACTGGGCCAGAACATGCTGGTGGCCTTCATGCCCTGGAACGGCTACAACTTCGAAGACTCGATCCTGATCTCCGAAAAGGTCGTGGCCGATGACCGCTATACCTCGATCCACATCGAGGAACTGTCGGTGGTCGCCCGTGACACCAAGCTGGGCGCTGAAGAAATCACCCGCGACATCTCCAACCTGGCCGAGAACCAGCTGGCACGTCTGGATGAATCGGGCATCGTCTACATCGGCGCTGAAGTCGAGGCCGGCGACACCCTGGTCGGTAAGGTCACCCCGAAGGGCGAGACCCAGCTGACCCCGGAAGAGAAGCTGCTGCGCGCGATCTTCGGCGAGAAGGCGTCCGACGTGAAGGACACCTCGTTGCGCGTGCCCTCGGGCATGGTCGGCACCGTCATCGACGTGCAGGTGTTCACCCGCGAAGGCATCCAGCGCGACAAGCGCGCCCAGCAGATCATCGACGATGAACTCAAGCGCTATCGCCTGGACCTGAACGACCAGCTGCGTATCGTGGAAGGCGATGCCTTCCAGCGTCTGGAACGCCTGCTGATCGGCAAGGTCGCCAATGGCGGCCCCAAGAAGCTGGTCAAGGGCACCAAGCTGGACAAGGCCTACCTGGACGATCTGGACAAGTTCCACTGGTTCGACATCCGTCCGGCCGACGATGACATCGCCAACGCACTGGAGGCCATCAAGGAATCCATCGCCGAGAAGCGTCACCAGTTCGACCTGGCCTTCGAAGAGAAGCGCAAGAAGCTGACCCAGGGCGACGAACTGCCCCCGGGCGTGCAGAAGATGGTCAAGGTCTACCTGGCCGTGAAGCGTCGCCTGCAGCCTGGCGACAAGATGGCCGGTCGTCACGGTAACAAGGGTGTGGTTTCCCGCATCCTGCCGATCGAAGACATGCCGCACATGGCCGACGGTACCCCCGCCGACATCGTGCTGAACCCGCTGGGCGTGCCTTCGCGTATGAACGTCGGTCAGGTGTTGGAAGTTCACCTGGGTTGGGCCGCCAAGGGCCTGGGCCTGCGTCTGGGCGAAATGGTGCAGGCACAGGCCAAGATCGCCGAACTGCGCAAGTTCCTGACCACGATCTACAACGAATCCGGCAAGCAGGAAGAGCTGGACAAGTTCAGCGACGAGGAAATCGTCGAGCTGGTGGAAAACCTGAAGAAGGGCGTGCCCTTCGCGACCCCGGTGTTCGACGGTGCGCACGAGGACGAAACCCGCCGCATGCTGGACCTGGCCTACCCGGATCCGATCGCCAAGCAGCTGGGCATGACCCCGTCCAAGAACCAGGTCACCATGTATGACGGCCGTACCGGTGAAGCCTTCGAGCGTACCGTGACGGTGGGCTACATGCACTACCTGAAGCTGCACCACCTGGTCGACGACAAGATGCACGCACGTTCCACCGGCCCGTACTCGCTGGTGACCCAGCAACCGCTGGGCGGCAAGGCACAGTTCGGCGGCCAGCGTTTCGGCGAAATGGAAGTGTGGGCACTGGAAGCCTATGGCGCCTCCTACGTCCTGCAGGAAATGCTGACCGTCAAGTCCGACGACGTGAACGGCCGTACCAAGGTCTACGAGAACCTGGTCAAGGGCGATCACGTGATCGACGCCGGCATGCCGGAATCCTTCAACGTGTTGGTGAAGGAAATCCGCTCGCTGGGTATCGACATCGACCTGGAACGCGAATGATGTAAAGGGGTGCGCGGCGCAGGCCGCGCACCCCGCCGGTCTTTCCGGCGAAGCGAGAATTCAGTATCAGCGAATCACGAGATTCAAGAGAAGTACGGCAGTAAGCTGGGGAGGTCTGTCCCGGTATCGAGCGGCACCACGAAACAGCGCTTTCGTTGGCTCTCCCGCCGATGCGAACAGGGTTAAGCAGGGTGAACCGGCCACACGTAAATTTAGTTTTTTCACGCCAACCTGGAGTGATACATGAAAGCACTGCTCGATCTATTCAAGCAAGTCCAGCAAAACGAACAATTCGACGCGATCAAGATCGGTCTGGCTTCGCCTGACAAGATCCGCTCGTGGTCCTTCGGCGAAGTCAAGAAGCCGGAAACCATCAACTACCGTACCTTCAAGCCCGAGCGCGATGGCCTGTTCTGCGCCAAGATCTTTGGCCCCATCAAGGACTACGAGTGCCTGTGCGGCAAGTACAAGCGCCTGAAGCACCGCGGCGTGATCTGCGAGAAGTGCGGCGTGGAAGTGACCCTGGCCAAGGTGCGCCGTGAGCGCATGGGCCACATCGAGCTGGCTTCCCCCACTGCCCACATCTGGTTCCTGAAGTCGCTGCCATCCCGTCTGGGCATGGTGCTGGACATGACCCTGCGCGACATCGAGCGCGTGCTGTACTTCGAAGCCTATGTCGTGACCGATCCCGGCATGACCCCGCTGAAGAAGTGCCAGATCATGTCCGAAGACGACTACGCCGCCAAGTACGAAGAGTACGGTGACGACTTCATCGCCTTCATGGGCGCCGAAGGTATCCGCGAACTGCTGCGCTCGATCGACATCGACCGCGAAGCGGAAACCCTGCGCCAGGAACTCAAGGACTCCAAGTCCGAAGCCAAGATCAAGAAGTACGCCAAGCGCCTGAAGGTGTTGGAGGCGTTCCAGCGCTCGGGCATCAAGCCTGAGTGGATGATCATGGAAGTGCTGCCCGTGCTGCCGCCGGAACTGCGTCCGCTGGTGCCGCTGGATGGCGGCCGCTTCGCGACCTCCGACCTGAACGACCTGTACCGCCGCGTCATCAACCGCAACAACCGTCTGAAGCGCCTGATGGAACTGCGCGCGCCTGAAATCATCACGCGCAACGAAAAGCGCATGCTGCAGGAAGCGGTTGACTCGCTGCTGGACAACGGTCGTCGCGGCAAGGCCATGACCGGCGCCAACAAGCGCCCGCTGAAGTCGCTGGCCGAAATGATCAAGGGCAAGGGCGGTCGTTTCCGTCAGAACCTGCTGGGCAAGCGCGTGGACTACTCGGGCCGTTCGGTCATCGTGGTGGGTCCGCAGCTGAAGCTGCACCAGTGCGGCCTGCCCAAGCTGATGGCCCTGGAACTGTTCAAGCCCTTCATCTTCAACAAGCTGGAACTGATGGGTCTGTCGACCACCATCAAGGCTGCCAAGAAGCTGGTGGAAGCACAGGAACCGGTGGTCTGGGACATCCTGGAAGAAGTCATCCGCGAACACCCGGTCATGCTGAACCGCGCGCCGACCCTGCACCGTCTGGGCATCCAGGCGTTCGAGCCGGTCCTGATCGAAGGCAAGGCGATCCAGCTGCACCCGCTGGTCTGCGCGGCGTTCAACGCCGACTTCGACGGCGACCAGATGGCCGTCCACGTTCCGCTGTCGATCGAAGCGCAGATGGAAGCCCGCACCCTGATGCTGGCCTCCAACAACATCCTGTTCCCGTCCAACGGCGAACCGTCCATCGTGCCGTCCCAGGATATCGTGCTGGGTCTGTACTATGCCACCCGTGAAGCCATCAACGGCAAGAACGAAGGCATGATGTTCCAGGACGTCTCGGAAGTGATCCGCGCCTACGACAACAAGGAAGTCGAGCTGGCGACCCGTATCACGGTGCGTATCGTCGAACATCCGAAGGACCCGGTCACCGGCGAATTCGTGCGTACCGTCAAGCGCTACGAGACCACCATCGGCCGCGCCATCCTCTCCGAGATCCTGCCCAAGGGCCTGCCGTTCTCGGTGCTGAACCGCGCGCTGAAGAAGAAGGAAATCTCCAAGCTGATCAACACGTCCTTCCGCAAGTGCGGTCTGCGTGCCACCGTCGTGTTTGCCGACCAGCTGATGCAGTCGGGCTTCCGCCTGGCGACCCGCGCCGGTATCTCGATCTGCGTGGACGACATGCTGGTGCCGCCGCAAAAGGCCACCCTGATCGCCGCTGCCGAGTCCGAAGTCAAGCAGATCGAGCAGCAGTACTCCTCCGGTCTGGTGACCGCGGGCGAGCGCTACAACAAGGTCGTGGACATCTGGGGCAAGGCCGGTGACGAAGTCGGCAAGGCCATGATGGACCAGCTGAAGGTGGAAGACGTCGTCACGCGCGAAGGCAAGAAGACCACCCAGGAATCGTTCAACGCGATTTACATGATGGCCGACTCCGGCGCCCGTGGTTCGGCCGCCCAGATCCGCCAGCTGGCTGGTATGCGCGGCCTGATGGCCAAGCCTGACGGCTCCATCATCGAGACGCCGATTACCGCGAACTTCCGCGAAGGCCTGAACGTGTTGCAGTACTTCATCTCGACGCACGGCGCCCGTAAGGGTCTGGCCGACACCGCGCTGAAGACCGCCAACTCCGGTTACCTGACCCGTCGTCTGGTGGACGTGACCCAGGATCTGGTCGTGATCGAAGACGATTGCGGCACCTCCAACGGTTCGGCCATGAAGGCGCTGGTCGAAGGCGGTGAAGTCATCGAAGCCCTGCGCGACCGTATCCTGGGCCGCGTGGCTGCGACCGACATCGTCAATCCGGAAGATCAAGCCACCCTGTTCGAAGCCGGCACCCTGCTGGATGAAGACAAGGTCGAAGAGATCGAACGCATGGGCATCGACGAAGTCAAGGTCCGCACCCCGCTGACCTGCGATACCCGTTATGGTCTGTGCGCCAAGTGCTACGGGCGCGACCTGGGCCGTGGCCTGCTGGTCAACTCCGGCGAAGCCGTCGGCGTGGTGGCAGCGCAGTCCATCGGTGAGCCGGGTACCCAGCTGACCATGCGTACCTTCCACATCGGTGGTGCGGCATCGCGTGCAGCGGTGGCCTCCTCGGTGGAAGCCAAGTCCAACGGTACCGTGCGCTTCACCGCCACGATGCGTTACGTGACCAATGGCAAGGGTGAACAGATCGTCATTTCCCGTTCCGGCGAAGTGTTGATTACCGACGACCTGGGTCGTGAGCGCGAGCGTCACAAAGTGCCGTACGGCGCCACCCTGATCGTCAAGGATGGCATGACCATCAAGGCTGGTACCGCACTGGCGACCTGGGATCCGCTGACCCGTCCTATCATCACCGAGTACTCCGGTACCGTGAAGTTCGAGAACGTGGAAGAAGGCTCCACCGTGGCCAAGCAGATCGACGAAGTCACCGGTCTGTCGACCCTGGTGGTCATCGATGCGAAGCGTCGTGGTCCGTCCTCCAAGGTCATGCGTCCGCAGGTCAAGCTGTTGAACGAACAGGGCGAAGAAGTGAAGATCGCCGGCACCGAACACTCGGTGACCATCGGCTTCCAGGTCGGCGCACTGATCACCGTCAAGGACGGTCAGCAGGTGCATGTGGGTGAAGTGCTGGCCCGTATCCCGACCGAATCGCAGAAGACCCGTGACATTACCGGTGGTCTGCCGCGCGTGGCCGAACTGTTCGAAGCACGTTCGCCCAAGGATGCCGGCATGCTGGCCGAAGTCACTGGTACCGTTGCTTTCGGCAAGGAAACCAAGGGCAAGCAGCGTCTGGAAATCACCGACATGGAAGGCACCAAGCACGAGTTCCTGATCACCAAGGACAAGCAGGTGCTGGTGCACGATGGCCAGGTGGTGAACAAGGGCGAAATGATCGTGGACGGTCCGGCCGACCCGCAGGACATCCTGCGTCTGCTGGGTATCGAAGCGCTGGCCCGCTACATCGTCGACGAAGTGCAGGACGTATACCGTCTGCAGGGCGTGAAGATCAACGACAAGCACATCGAAGTGATCGTGCGCCAGATGCTGCGCCGCGTGCAAGTGGTGGAGCCGGGCGACACCAATTACATCACCGGTGAGCAGGTCGAGCGCTCCGAGCTGCTGGACGAAAACGACCGCGTGAACGCCGAAGGCAAGATCCCGGCGACCTACGAAAACGTGCTGCTGGGTATTACCAAGGCATCGCTGTCGACCGACTCCTTCATCTCGGCCGCATCGTTCCAGGAAACCACCCGCGTGCTGACCGAAGCCGCGATCATGGGCAAGAAGGACGGCCTGCGCGGTCTGAAGGAAAACGTCATCGTCGGCCGCCTGATCCCGGCGGGTACCGGCCTGGCCTTCCACCGCGCCCGCAGGGAAAAGGATGCATGGGAAGCCGAAGAGCGCGCAGCACTGCTCGAAGCCGAACGTGCCTCCCGCTCCGAGTTCGGCGACGAGGAAGTCTCCTCGGCCGAATCCTTCGGTGGTGTCGAAGGCGAAGCGTAAGCATCGCTGGCAAGGCATCAAGGGGCGGCCAGCTGGACCGGCCGCCCTGGCAAGACAACAAGCTGCAAGAGAGAACGGCACCGGAAGCAATTCCGGTGCCGTTTTTTCGTTCATGGGGGGTATTTGTCGGGTATCACTACCTTCATATCCCTACTGGCGGTAGGCCTTGCTGCTTGAGGCATTGCCAAGGATGAGTGAATCTTTTATTATCTCTAGATAATAATGATTCTCATCTGATTCCCGTCGCGTGGAATCAAACTTCATATTGATGACGGCCTGCGCCCGCAGGCCGTTTTTATCCAAGAGGTAGCCAGCCAGCGCTAGTAACCGAACCAGGCCAAGGGGTGGTTACCAGTGTTTCCAAGCAAATCGAAGTGTGCAGCGGCCGTGTTCCTGGCGCTGCAGCAGTGGCTGTGTGCGAGTGCCTTTGCGCAATCGGCCGATTCCAATACCCAAGCCAGTCCCGCTCGCGTGCCCACGAGTGAGTCCATCACCTTGGCGCAAGCCAGCGGCAAGAAACTGCAGGACGTGGTGGTGACGGCCAATCGCTCCGGCAGCAGTGACCTCGATCACGCGGCCGCTACCGTCTCCGTCATCACCTCTGAGGAGATCGAGGAGCACAATGCCAAGGACATCAAAGATGCCTTGCGCTATGAGCCGGGCGTGGAGGTACGGCGCTCGGTGTATCGCATGTCCGGCATCACGGGGGCGACTGCCACCACCGGGCGTGGCGGCAATGAGGGCATCACGATCCGAGGCCTTGATGGCAATCGTGTGCTGCTGCTGGAGGATGGCATCGTCATGCCGCGCGCTTTCAGCCAGGGCGTCGCCAGCGTGGGGCGTGGCGCAACCACTGATACCGAACTGTATCGCCGCATCGAAGTGCTGCGCGGGCCGGCCTCTTCGCTCTACGGCAGCGATGGCCTCACCGGCGCGGTCAACTTCATCACCAAGGACCCATCTGACTTGCTGGACGTTTATGGCAAGTCCAGCTATTTCTCCTTCAAGCCTTCCTACGACTCGGCCGACAAGAGCTTTGGCGCGACCGCCAGCGCGGCCTGGGGCAACGAGCAGTGGCAGGGCATGTTGATCCTCAATGCGCGCCACGGCAACGAGAGCGACAACAAGGGGACCAATGATGTGCGCGGCAGTGCCCGCACCACGCCTGACCCGATGAGCTACACCAATCGCTCGGCGCTGGGCAAGCTGGTCTTCAAGCCCAATGGCATCGACACCTTCAAGCTCACCCTGCAGGCCACCGAAGAGCGCGAGAGCGGCGACAGTCTCTCCGCGATCGGCAACGGCGTGACCGCCTACAGTACGAGCAGCAAGTCCACCGGACAGCGCGCCACGCTGGTCTACGAACGTAATGATGCGGATCAGCCGTGGATACAGAAATTCAAGGCCAGCCTCACTTATCGCAATGCCGACACTGACCAGTTCACCAATGAAGCGGGGACCAGCACGACGACGATCGTGCGGCCCCGTTTCCGTGCAGTTTCCTACAGCGACCAGATGATCAGCGGCAGCCTGCTGGCCGAGAGCAACTTCGGCTCCGACCGCTGGCGGCACAAGTTGGTCTATGGGTTGGACCTGAGCCTGTCCACCTTGCAGACCAGTGCCGACGGCACCGGCTGGACCAGTTGTACCGGCACGCAGTATTGCCAATACTTCCCCAAGACCGAGAGCACCCAGCTCGGGGCCTATGTGCAGGATGAGATGCGCACCGGCGGGCTGACCACTATCGCCGGCCTGCGGCTGGACAGCTATGAACTCAAGCCCAAGGCCAGCGCCAAGTACGATGCCCAGGCCATCGCCAACGGACAGCCCGCAGTGAGCAGCCGCGACAGTGCCTTCTCGCCTCGCCTGGCTTTCCTCTATGAAGTCACGCCGGCTTTCATCCCCTACATCCAATATGCGCGCGGCTTCCGTTCGCCCTCGCCGCAGGAGATCAATTCCTTCTTCAACAACACCGTCTATCGCCAGATATCCAATCCCGATCTGAAACCGGAGACCAGCAACACGGTCGAAGTCGGCCTGCGCGGCAAGCTGGCGGCCGGGCCCGGAGCGCTGCGCTACAGCGCGGCGGCGTACAAGGGCAATTACCGCAACTTCATCGATCTGGTGACCGTACGCGGCAACCTCACGGTGGCCAACCCGACCATCTTCCAGTACCGCAATGCAGCCAAGGCCGAGATCCACGGGCTGGAAGGGCGGATCGATTACGCGCTCGACAATGGCTTCACGGTCAAGGGCGGGTTCGCATGGACCAAGGGAACCACCACTGCCAATGGCGTCGAGCAGGGACTGGAATCCGTGGCCCCGCTGTCGGTGGTGACGGGCTTGCGCTATGAGCGTCCCCAGCAGTGGTTCGTACAGAGCGACCTGGTCTACAACGCGGCCAAGAAGAAGGAAGATATTCCGACGGCTACCAACTTCGTCTCGCCTTCCTTCTTCGTGATGGATCTGTCGGGCGGCTATCACCTCACCCGCAACATGACCGTCATCGCCGGCATCCGCAATCTGTTCGATCGCAAGTACTGGAGCTGGACCGACATCCGGGGGCTGTCGCTGGCTGACAGCGCAGTCAACAAGGATGCCTACACCGAGCCCGGCCGCAGCTTCAACGTCAGCCTGAAGATCGAATACTGATTCATCCGCACGTATGAAAGGAATTTCCATGAACCGACCTAAGCAAACCACCCGTCTGCATACTTTGGGCTTGCTGCTGGCAGCGACGCTGGCCGCAGCCGGCTGTGCCAACACGGCGCCCACGCTGGCCCAACGCTGGTCCCAACTGCACCAGGCGCAGCCCAAGCTGCATCCGCGCGATGCGGCCCGCCAGCTGGGGGTGTCCGAAGCCCAACTGCTGGCGGCCGGCACCACCTGGCAGGCCACGCGGCTGGGGGCCGATGCCAAGGAAATCCAGGCGCTCTACGAGCATCTCCCCGAACTGGGGCGCATCAAGGCCATCACCCGCAATGACGATGTGGTGCTGGAACGTGCTGGTGAGGTGGCGCCGATACGCCGCGACGAGCAGGGCAGGGCGGTGCCGGGCACCGGCCTGGCCGGCGGCGCCATCGACCTGCGCTTCGGCGCTGCGCAGTGGGGCAGCGCGTTCGCCGTGGTCCAGCCAGGGCGGGACGGCAAGACCAGCCGCAGCCTGCAGTTCTTCGATCGCCATGGGCAGGCGGTACACAAAATCTATCTCGACAATGACCAGCATGTCGCTGACTTCGAGCGGCTGGTCGGCCAGTTCCGCTCGCCCGACCAGCGGGCCGCGCTGCAGGTGGAGCCCTTGCCGACGTCTGCCCCCTCTGTGCGTGGCAACCCCTCCTCGGCCGATATCGCTGAACTGCGCCAGTCGTGGCAGGAACTGACCGACGTACACCAGTTCCCGCGCCTGTTGCGGGAACTGAAGCTGAGCCGCGAACAGGCGCTGGAGCTGATCGGTAGTCAATCCGCCTGGCGCATCGGACCGCAGGCCCTGCAGCTGCTCATCGAGGATGCCAGGTCGCGGCATCAGCCGATCATGGTGTTCGTCAGCAATGGTGGCATGACGCAGATCTACAGTGGCCTCATCGACCAGACTGCGATCAAGGGGGAGTGGTACAACGCATCGGCTGCCGACTTCGAGCTGCATGTGCGCAGCGGCGCGATTCATCATGGTTGGGTGGTACGTCGGCCTACCGACCATGGCATCGTCACCTCGGTGGAGTTCTACGATGCAGCCGGACGCCAGCTGGTCAATTTCTTCTCGCGCCGGGACCGCGGCCAGCCAGAAACCGAACAATGGCGCCGCATGGTGGCAGACTTGCCCCGCACCTGATCACAGCCTCTATTGCAAGCTGGAAAACATTGCCGTTTTGCTACTGTAAAACCGTGGTGAAATGGCCATAGACGGCCTGAAATCCGCGCCAAAGGCCGCTCCCGGTTGACCCGCTGGTATTTCAGGCATATACTCGCGAGTTCTCGAATTTAGGCTCTCCCGGGCTTATGCGTTCTTTGGTCTGAATCATCGCTTCTGCGACGCTGATCTCCCTTCCGGTCTTAAATCCGATACGCGCGTAGTCTTCGCGCAAGAGTTTCCTGTGTGGTTCCGGGCAACCGATTCCGGAACCTGTTTTCAATGTTGTACTTTGTTGGATTAAAACGATGCCAACCATCAATCAACTGATTAGCAAACCACGTATCCGCGCGATCGTGAAGAGCAAATCGCCGGCGCTGGAAAACAGCCCGCAGAAGCGCGGTGTTTGCACCCGCGTCTACACCACCACTCCGAAGAAGCCGAACTCGGCGCTGCGTAAGGTGGCCAAGGTGCGTCTGACCAACGGTTTCGAAGTCATTTCGTACATCGGCGGTGAAGGCCACAACCTGCAAGAACACAGCGTCGTGCTGATCCGCGGCGGCCGTGTGAAGGACTTGCCGGGTGTGCGTTACCACATGGTTCGCGGTGCACTGGATACCCAGGGCGTCAAGGATCGTAAGCAAGCTCGCTCGAAGTACGGTGCCAAGCGCGCCAAGGCAGCGAAGAAGTAATAATTGGTGTTTATCATGACGCACTGCGTCGTGTGAACAGACTCAGAGTCGGTCCAGGTCGGGCCGAGTAAGTGGAAGCCATGATGGCTCTCCGCGAGTGCAGGCGAAGTTGAAGCAGGGTTCGCCCACTCAACTGAAGATTGAAAGGAATCGAAATGCCACGTCGTCGTGAAGTCCCCAAGCGGGAAATTCTGCCGGATCCGAAGTTCGGCAACGTTGAAGTCGCCAAGTTTGTGAACGTGCTGATGCTGTCGGGCAAGAAGTCCGTCGCTGAAAACATCATCTACGGTGCCTTCGACTACATCCAGACCAAGTCGGGCAAGGACCCGCTGGAAGTGTTCTCCGCAGCCCTGAACAACTGCAAGCCGATGGTGGAAGTGAAGTCCCGCCGCGTCGGTGGCGCCAACTACCAGGTGCCCGTTGAAGTGCGTCCGGTGCGCCGTATGGCCCTGTCGATGCGCTGGCTGCGTGAAGCCGCCAACAAGCGCAGCGAAAAGTCGATGCCGCAGCGCCTGGGTGGTGAACTGATGGAAGCCGCCGAAGGCCGTGGCGGCGCCATGAAGCGTCGTGATGAAGTGCACCGCATGGCAGAAGCGAACAAGGCGTTCTCGCACTTCCGCTTCTAACAAAGACTGGGCCAGTGCCTCTCTATCCGGGAGTGCCCTGGTCTGCATCTTAAATTGGTTCGAGCCGAGCGTTTATTTGAAAAAAATGACGCTCGGTTTCGTGCATTAAAGACTTAGGAATAAATCATGGCTCGCAAGACCCCCATTGAGCGCTACCGCAACATCGGTATCTCCGCGCACATCGATGCTGGCAAAACCACCACGACCGAGCGCGTGCTGTTTTACACCGGTGTGAACCACAAGATCGGTGAAGTGCACGACGGCGCCGCCACCATGGACTGGATGGAGCAGGAACAAGAGCGTGGTATCACCATCACCTCCGCTGCGACCACCTGTTACTGGAAGGGCATGGCGAACAATTTCCCGGCCCACCACATCAACATCATCGACACCCCGGGTCACGTTGACTTCACCATCGAAGTCGAACGCTCGATGCGCGTGCTCGACGGCGCCTGCATGGTCTACTGCGCAGTCGGCGGCGTGCAGCCCCAGTCGGAAACCGTGTGGCGTCAGGCCAACAAGTACAAGGTCCCGCGTCTGGCCTTCGTCAACAAGATGGACCGTACCGGTGCCAACTTCTTCAAGGTCTACGACCAGATGCGCGCCCGCCTGAAGGCCAACCCGATCCCGATGCAAGTGCCTATCGGTGCCGAAGAAAACTTCGAAGGCGTGATCGACCTGGTCAAGATGCGCGCGATCTACTGGGACGACGCTTCCCAGGGCATGAAGTTCGACTACCGCGACATCCCCGAGCATCTGAAGGCTGACGCTCAGAAATGGCGCGAAAACCTGGTCGAAACCGCTGCTGAAGCATCGGAAGACCTGATGAACAAGTACCTGGAAGAAGGCGACCTGACCGAAGCCGAAATCAAGGGCGCCATCCGTCAACGCACCATCTCCGGCGAAATCGTCCCGATGATGTGCGGCACCGCCTTCAAGAACAAGGGCGTGCAAGCCATGCTGGACGGCGTGATCGAGTACCTGCCGTCGCCGGTGGACATCCCCCCGGTTCCGGGCCTGAACGAAGACGACGAGCCGGTCGTGCGCGAAGCCAAGGACGACGAGAAGTTCTCCGCCCTGGCCTTCAAGATCGCAACCGACCCGTTCGTTGGTCAGCTGTGCTTCATCCGTTGCTACTCCGGTACCCTGAACTCGGGCGACACCGTGCTGAACTCGGTGAAGTCGAAGAAGGAACGTATCGGCCGTATCGTTCAGATGCACGCCAACCAGCGTGAAGAAATCAAGGAAATGATGGCCGGTGACATCGCCGCCGTCGTGGGCCTGAAGGACACCACCACCGGTGACACCCTGTGCGACGACAAGGCAATGGTCGTGCTGGAACGCATGGTCTTCCCCGAGCCGGTGATCTCGCAGGCTGTCGAGCCCAAGACCAAGGCCGACCAGGAAAAGATGGGCCTGGCCCTGAACCGCCTGGCTGCTGAAGATCCGTCCTTCCGCGTGCGTACCGACGAAGAATCGGGCCAGACCATCATCGCTGGTATGGGCGAGCTGCACCTGGACATCATCGTTGACCGCATGAAGCGTGAATTCAACGTTGAAGCCACCGTCGGCAAGCCGCAGGTGGCTTACCGCGAAACCATTCGCAAGACCTGCGAAGAATCCGAAGGCAAGTTCGTCAAGCAGTCGGGTGGTCGTGGTCAATACGGTCACGTCGTGCTGAAGATCGAGCCGCAAGAAGCCGGCAAGGGCTTCGAGTTCGTCGACGCCATCAAGGGTGGTACCGTTCCTCGCGAATTCATCCCGGCCGTTGAAAAGGGTGTGCGTGAAACCCTGAACACCGGCGTGCTGGCCGGTTACCCGGTGGTTGACGTCAAGGTCACCTTGTTCTTCGGTTCGTACCACGATGTGGACTCGAACGAAAACGCCTTCCGCATGGCCGGCTCGATGGCCTTCAAGGATGGTTGCCGTCGCGCCAGCCCGGTCATCCTGGAACCGATGATGGCTGTCGAAGTGGAAACCCCGGAAGACTACGCCGGTACCGTGATGGGCGACCTGTCGTCCCGCCGCGGTATGGTGCAAGGCATGGATGAAATCGCCGGCGGCGGTGGCAAGATCATCAAGGCCGAAGTGCCTCTGTCGGAAATGTTCGGTTACTCGACCACGCTGCGTTCGGCTACCCAAGGCCGTGCAACCTACTCGATGGAATTCAAGCATTACTCCGAAGCGCCCAAGAACGTGATCGACGCAATCGTCACCTCCAAGGCCAAGTAAGTTGCAGCAAGGGCGGTCTCTTCCGTGTGGAAGGGATCGCCGGCTGGATCACCAGCCAATCATTGAATATTGAACATCGAACACATCGTTCTTTTGAAGGAAATTTAAAATGGCAAAAGGCAAGTTTGAACGGACCAAGCCGCACGTGAACGTCGGTACCATCGGTCACGTTGACCACGGCAAGACCACCCTGACCGCTGCAATCGCAACCGTTCTGTCGAAGAAGTTCGGCGG
>NZ_JABXGI010000036.1:0-21786 GCF_022627865.1 Herbaspirillum sp. C7C2 | reverse complement strand
ATGACCGCGTAGCTGCCTTCGGAAGGCAGTGGAAAGTGGGTCAGATGGCGAGGGTCAATTCTGCGAGCAAATCAACATCCTGACCATAGCTCGGCAACTCAGTGACGAAGGTTTTGCTAGCGTGATGGCTCTTGCTACCAGTCTTGTTCCAAACCGACATAGGTTTTCAATCAATCTGACCGATGAGGAACAAGCTCGGGTTGAAGCGATGGCGCGCGAGAGTGGAATTTCCATTGGAGAAATGCTGCGTTGGCTGGCAATTAATCAAGCAGAGGAAATATTAAAAAAGCCAAGCTCGGGAAAAAAGAAGTAACTGTAACCAGCCTGAAGCACAACTGGTCTAGGCTTACAGTTAGTCAAAAGCGGCAAGCCCCAGCGGGGCTGGGGTTATTGCCGGCAATGTAGCCTGTGGTGCTGGCGGCCGATATTTCGGTAATCTGTGTGGGAGAACGATAATGTGCTGGTGACGCCATCGCTTGATGATGATCTACCCTTCTCGAAGGGTGTAAAAGATTTCTCCGGCAAGCAATACATCGCGGTCATCGCCCTCGAAAGGCTAGCAGTACCCGTTCTTCTAAGAGCTTTCTGGCTCGATGTACAGTGTAATGGACCCTACCGATGCAAGCCTGCGCCGAAGGTTCTCGACGACCATTTCCGGCCATTACCAGAGCGCAAATACGTCAGAACACCGTAGCTCACCATGGCCTCGGCCAGGATATGGATAACTTTATTACTGCAAATTTGCCTAGTCATGTGCAACGTGAGGCAGCGTCGGGTGAACTCATCGATGAGAATCAGGATTTTCAGAACACGTCCGTCATGCGCTTTTTCGATTGACTACTCAACTTGTCGAACCTATCAATTGCAGCGCCATGTCAAGTCTCTGCCTCGAATCTCTCCTTAGGCGCTTTGAACGATAAGTGTCCACTTGAAGAATCTCGGGGTAACTCTTCATCGTTTCAAGGTCCCCTCGAGGAATCTCCATCACAGCGATCTCGTTCAAATTGATGAGAATCAAGTAAATATCTTCTCCTTGTTCTGGCAAATGATCGATGAGAATAGCCTGAGAAAGTGAAGGGAAGTACTTCTTCAGATTCTTCGCTAACCCCGGAGCATCAATACCGGCCATAATTCTTCGCGATTGATCCAACAATTGGGCTCTTAACTCCGTTTTTAAGCTTTTTGTGAACACTGCCACTAAAGTCTCCCAGGAAATGCAGTTACAAGGTTTCCGAATTTGTCAGTCATGATGGTAATGATTGAAGTGGATTGGTATCCATTAAATTTATCTGTCCCAACCGCCTTACCTAAATTGAGCTCTCGGACGTAATTGAAACTATCCCCGCTCTTCACAATCTTCGTGACCGGAGTCGCTACGGTTTTTCCGTCCATGAGAATATCAGCCAGTTCGCTTCTGCTAATTGAAAATTGGCTGGCGTTAACCGTTGCATCGAAATGCCGCTTATCAATGTGATCGAAACCTTCACTATCAAGATTAATACGTGATTGAACCCGTCCCGGTACAGTCGTGGAACTATCGTCCTTACTACTTTGCCCCGAATTAGCATCTCCGCTGGATCCCGACGATGCCATCGCATTTACTGGGATGATAACGGGGGGCGTCATAGCGCAGAATGGGGGTTCGATACAAAGAAGCGAGCCACTCGCAACCGTAAGCCCACCGCTTGTCGTCGGGCCGTCCGAATCATCCGGGAAGTTCGGTGGCGCCTGGGGCAGCCTGTTCGGCCCATTCCTCCCCAAAAGCTCCAAGAAGCTCCCTATGTTTTCACGCATATCTGCCTGCCAAGCAGTCACATTTGCCAAAGTGCCTATTAGCGCTGTAAAGAATCCTCCTTTTTGTACCTCGGCAAGAACGTGATCATCCGTCGTAGCGTTGTTCAGAACCTCGTTAGCAGCCCAATTAGCGCCGGCGCTAGCAGACGCACCAGCGCTCTGTGCAAGAGCACCACCCGCGAGAATCGCCATTGAGCTTATCAATGCCTTCTGTTCGCTGCTTAGTGCCCCTCCGCTTGGATCTATAGCCTTGATGAGGTCTGGCGATATCGCCGCACTGGCGAATGCTCCCAACGCACCACCAGCGCATCCAGTGCCACCTGCCGCACTAGATGCGCATCCCAACAAGCTATGTGCAACCAAATTCTCCACAAGATTTACATTGTTTCCATCAGCAGAATAGGTCCAGTCACCAATGCCATTAGCGCCGGTCGCTGCTGCATCAGCCACGACCCCATTTACGAATGCCGCACCAAAACTGCCTCCATAGACAGCCGAATTAATTGCAGCGCTGATACCACTTCGAATGGCCGTGTTAGTAGTATACGTACCCGTATGCTCTACGAAATCCTTCCAGCTTCCCTGGCTGATCTGCGTAGCGGTACTGGTGCTAGGTGTGACGGTACTAGCGCTGTTTGATGCGCCCTCGGCAATTCCTGCGTCAGAGGGCGTACCTGGAGCATTCCCAATTGCCCCGGCAGTGAGGCCTGCGACTAAACCCGATACCGCGCCGGATTGAAGAGCACTGCCCAAATCCAGTCGCCCCGTGGTGATAACTTGTGTCGCAATACTAGAGAGCGTACCAACGATAGCCGCATTGATACCGGCGGCAACAATCGCTGCGGTAGAGCCTGCGACAACTGCACTACCGGTGACCGTCTGCATTACAGCCAAACCAGCCGTCCCGCCTGTCATTACAGACATCGCTACTGCGATGGCAATTGCGATCACCTGACCAAACGCACCCGGTCCGCTCGTGTCCTTGATGAAATCAGTATGGATATTGTCGTGTGCGGCAATCTCGGTGAAATCGCCTCCGAGTTGCTGCCTCAGGGAATTGAGTAGTGCGTTGGCCCCTGCCACGTCACGGGTGCCGTCCGCATTAACGACCCGGAAGGCATCGCCGATGGCGGTGATCCGATCCGCCTGCACATTCAGGTTGACTGCGGACATGAAGCCGCCCGGCTGCAACTGCGTACCACTGTATTCGACCCAGCCACCCTCTACCTTGTAATCTGAGACGCCAATATCGACGCTGCGCTGCTCATTTGTCAGACTGGCTGTCTTCACGGCAAGGTTAGTAGCCTCGATGATGCCGGTATTGGTAATGCTTTGACTGAAAGTCAGTTTGACATCATTACCGCTGATCACACCGCCCGTCGTATTGCTAGCATAATTAGCCGGCAGATAGATCTGCGGCATGAGCGCATTGATGCTGCCGCAAGTGGTGCTTTTGAACGAGCACGCCGGATCCGGTACGGTCTGCTCGGTGTACCAGAGCATGGGTTTATCTAGCGCACCAATTTGAGCCTGTGTCAGCGGCTTTCCTAGCTGCAGGTTATTGTCCGTCGCATACTGTATGGCATTGTTGTAGAGAATCGCCTTCTGCTGATCGTCAATACTGAGATTATTGGTCGTGCTCCACGAAACACCTTTAACGAAGGTGCCAGATCCTGTGTCCTTAAGGGCCTCCTGCCGGATCAGGTTGCTTTCAGTCGAAGCGTCGTAATAGAAAAGATTGGTATCGGGACGTAGAGACGCCGGCAAGTTAGCTACCAGCAGATCCGGCCCGAGTGATCCCAGCAAACCACCGCTAGACATGTTCACGGCATAGATTGGGCTATTAGTCGAGGGCACACCATTGCCTGTTACGACAGTGCCGCTTGGGCCAATAGCGACTAGTTGGGGTGCTAGCGTGGAGGCTGCGGTAGGTTGATTGGAATCAGTGATTCCATTGGTGAGCGTGGAGCCGGTGAGAGAAACGTCCGATCCGTAGATATTGCCCGTATTAAGAACATTTCCTCCGGCAATCACCGTCAGTGCGTTACCAGCCTGGATGCCGGCCGCCTGCACACCGTCTGCGACAACGCCATACGTATCGTGCGCCTTATCGCTACAGAACCAGCAGGTCTCTTCGATCCAATGGCCCTGCCAGTACGTATTGAGGGCGACCGCCGTATTGGTGATTGAGTTACTGATGTTGATTGTGGCATCCGCACCGGCAGTGATCAGACCGCCAGTGTTGACCAGGTAGTCTCCGTCAATTGAAACGTTGCGGGCTCCACTGATGATCGCCGCCGCACTCGCCTGATTTTGCCTATCAACGTTACATTCGCTTCCCTTGTAGGTCCCTCCACCATTGCATCCTTGGGCGAAGGACGGATTCTCACTTCCATAGCTAATGTGCGTCGTTACCGGGGCGACGACACGGTTGGTGATGGTCGATGCTGCAAGATTGACATCTCCTGCCGTGGACAAGATCGTGCCAGCCAGGTTATCGATACTACCAGCGGTCAGATTGACGTTTCCACGCGCGGACAAGGTGCCGAACTCGTTGGCAATCGATGCCGCCTTCACTGTCAGTGTGCCGCCCGCCACCACGTTGTTCGCGTTCTGCTGATAGGCGAAGGTGTCGACGTGAGCGTTGTCCTCACGGCAGGTGGCGCTTGGAAGACACCCAGGACGGGTGGTAAAGGAAGACTGATAAGTTCCCTGATTGACGAAGCTACCGGGCAATGTAATCGTGATGTTATTGCCGGCGACTAAATCACCAGCATTCACCAAGTTTCCGCTTCCGTTAAGAGAAACATTGGCACCCGCACGCAACATACCGCGTGTACCAAGAACCGATGTTTCAACGACGTTGGTTGGCGCAATCGCATTATCTACAGGGGAAAATCCCGGGGTAGGCATATAGCTCGGTGGATTATTAATAGCATACTGAACCGGCAAGTCGGTAAAACTTGAGATAACCGGCCAAAGCTCCTTGGCACTCTGCATAAACGCATCTAATGATGCTTGATTCACAGTGCCACCAGCCCGATAAGTAACGACAGTGTCAGACGAGCCATTGTTCAGGCTGTCCAATGACGCAACTAAATCCTTCCCGGCAGAGATAGTGCTTCCGCGATTGGAAAGCGCCGAAGCAGAGAGAGTCAGGTTGTTCCCAGCTAGAATTTGGCCTTCTTTTCCCTCCACTTGCTGGAGCAACACTTGGTCGACCGTAGGAAGCACGTACGTTTTCTTATCGCCAACCGGACAGGTCCCGATGATTGAACAATCAATGCTGATTGTTCCTAACGTACGGTCAATAGTCGCGGTGCCATTCAACAGCGTTGAGATAAAGACGTCTTGCTCTTTGATAGTGAGTGCAGGAGAGCCGCCTCCTGCACCGTAAAAGGCCGTAATCAAGCGGTATATGCCAATATTGGTTGTTCCCACCAGGTCAAGATCAACCACTCCTTGCTGCGCAGTGGAGAGCGTCGTTACCGGCGCAGCCCGGTCATTGATAATGGAGCTGGCCTGAATGGCTACATCTCCCTGAGCCGCAATCGTGCCGGCGACATTTGTCAGCGTGCCTATCCCTGTTGCGGTGAGATTTCGATTGGCCTTGATCGTGCCATTGCTGTTATCAACGTTACCGCCTTGCATGATCACGTCGTTAAGCGCCTCAATCGTGCCGAGATTGGTCGCACCTCCATTGACCGTGGCGTTTCTTTCGGCGTGGACCACGGCGCCTGCAGCATTGCTGAGCGGCGCATTGATCGTCAGATCCTGACCGACAACGATTGCCCCCGTATTACTCAGGCTAGTGCCGGATGTCGACAAGACCAGATTCCCGGATGCCTGCATCACGCCAGCATTGTTGATACCGCTGCGACCGAACAGCGCTACATTGCTTGCGTTGGCAAGCCACGCTCCGCTGTTGGAGATCGTACTGGCATTGATGGTCAGGTTGCGCGCCGCATTCAACTGTCCCGCGAGCGACGAAAGCTCTATCGCTGCATTGGCCGCAATGATAGTCAGGCTATCGCTAGCCGCGATCAGTCCACCCAGATTGTTGAAGCTTCCACCGGCGCCGCTGACCGACATCGCGAGACTGCCAGCCGGGGCGGCATTGGCTGCCGCGTTCGGATCACCGACATAGATGGTTCCACCAATATTGCTGTAAAGGCGGTCCATCTGTATCGTCATGCCAGTCTTCGCGAGCAGACTCCCAAAGGTATTATCAAGCGTGCCAGACAGGCGCGCATCGACCGTCGCCCCATACAAAGTCCCATAGTTGCGCAAATCGTTTGCAACGATCGTAGTTCCTGCCAGTCCGGAGAGATTTGAACCCAGCGCATTACCAATCGTCGTACCGGTCATGGAAAGCTGACCACCTGCCGTCCAACTGCCCGTATTGGCAATGCCAGTACCGCTTACCAGGGCGATGTCGCCGACGACAGATCCGATCTGGCCCGTCACGATGCTGCCACTGGCATTGACCGCTAGCTTGCCACCGACGACCGTATCGCCAACGAT
Source organism: Herbaspirillum sp. C7C2 (assembly GCF_022627865.1). Taxonomy (NCBI): domain Bacteria; kingdom Pseudomonadati; phylum Pseudomonadota; class Betaproteobacteria; order Burkholderiales; family Oxalobacteraceae; genus Herbaspirillum; species Herbaspirillum sp. C7C2. The sequence continues at coordinate 15,468 of NZ_JABXGI010000036.1, read as the reverse complement.
GACGTTGCGACCTGTCAGCACCGTATCCTGCGCAGCGGTCAGCTTGGCGACCGCCACATCGGTCCCGCCCGTGACCGATGCTGCCCCATAACTGGTCAAGGTATTGACATTCACCGAACCATCGGCACGAACACTGACCCCTTGGCTACCGTAAACATTGCCGACATTGACATCTCCGTTGGCATCAATAGTGAGCGTACCATTATTGGCGTTAGCTGCTCCCACCTTGACACCCAGCTCAGCGGCTGTGCCTATCACCTTGATCTGCCCTGCATTCATCGCGCCGAATGCAGTTGCGTCAATCTGCACACCTGGCTCAGGACCGCTGAAATTGGGCGCCGAGCCATTCGGTGAGACCTGATAATCACTGCCAAGCTTTCCTTGACCTACAACCGCCTCGGCGACAAGTTGCTGGCCAGCGATCACATTGATCTGCCTGCCTGCGTTGATAGAACCATTCACCCCCACGCTGCCCGCAATCAGATCGACCACGCCGGCACTACTCTCGATCCCGGCGCCAGGTGTACCATTGGCGCCTGGTGCGCCCTCGATCTGAATATGTCCCCCTTTGACGTCGTACGCCAGGGCTGCCGCTGTATCAAAGCCAGTCGGCACGCCCCCTCTCGCAGTCAGAAACTGAGGCTCCCCCGTGGTCATGACCACGCGCGGAGTATTGATGAATCCGCAGGCTGTACAACTGATGCCATTGGGATTGGCAATGATGACGTCCGCAGGGGATCCAAACACTTCAATCGCCCCGCCAATGCGGCTCGCACTGCCCTGCACAGTCACCTGATTGATGATCTGAGACGCAGTGCGACCGCCTAATGCGCTATTGGCAGCTACCGTGCCTCCCAAAGTCGTACCACCACCGATGAGGCTATTATTGAGAATCAGGCCAATAGTGTCGACGTTGAACTGGCTGTATTGGTTGAGAGAAATACCTGCCGCATTCGGCGCAGTGATATTGACTACCGGGACACCGCCACCAGCCCCGCTGCTGCTTGTGATCGCAGGCTGGAAGCGAATAGGGGCAGCAGGGTCAGAAATCGGCGCTGCCTGCACATTGCTGCCGAAACGCAAGGACGGGAGTTTGCTCCCAAGCTTTGCTGATACTGAAGCCAGGACACCAGGCAGCTTTTCTTCAAAAGTTGCCACTACGGGAAGCCAATTTCCGTCTTGCTTTGCTTTGTTGACCACCTCTTGTAAATGCATGGAAAAGGCCTGCCATGCGATTGCATCATTCAACGCATAAGTGCGCTCGGCCCCCCAACCCACTTGCTGTGCAGAACGCTGGGCATCCTGCCAGACAATTTCCAGGGGACCCAACCAAAGGAGAAAGGCCAACAGGCCAGCCACCACTCGCTGCCAGAGCGGGCGGCGTTTAGGCCCTATGCCAATAGAGAGTTGCAAAGAAGGATCCAACAGCGGCGGAGCCTGCCTCGCAAGCTTTCTTGAGATAGGATTGGTTGAGGTGGCGCGTTGCATGGGATTCCCCGAATTTTTCTTGTATGCGTATTTCCCGGACCCGCGAGCCGTTGAACGATACTCGGGTCCTTCGTCACCGCTGCGGTGGATGCAGCGACGACAGGCCTTATTGCTGAATTTTTGCCGAAGAGGTCAGCTCGCCCACCAGTTTCAGGGTCGCCTGCTCCAGGGCCTTGCGTTCCATGGTTTGACGCAATGCTGCTTTGACGTCGTCATATTGCGGCACTTGCGTTGGCCGCAGCTGATCCAGTCGGATGACATAGCGTTCGTTGTTCCAGACGACCGGAACCTTCGTCACGCCACCAGGGACTAGTTCAGAAATGGCCTGCGCTACCGGTAGTGGAAGGTTTTGCGTCTTGCCTTCGGCAGCTGGCAATTTGAAGCTCACCCACTCGAGCTCGCCGCCCCGGTTCTTATTAGCAGCGGTGCTGTATTGCGCTGCCAGCTTCGCGAAGTCGGCGCCCGCCTTGATTTGCTCAAGGACTTTCTGAGCGTTTGCATCGTCCTCCACCTGAATAAGCCGCGCCTTATATTCATTCGGCCCAAGGCTGCCAACGATGGCGTTGAACTGCTCACGCACCATATCGTCGGTCACGGGCGACGGTTTGATCGCCTCCCGCAAATAGAGTTGGATCATGGCGGCGTCCTTGGCCTCCTGCATAGCCTTCTTGACTTCAGGACGGTTTTCCAGACCTTGGCTCTTCGTGGCTTGCTGGCGGAACAGCTCCCGCGCGATCAGTTGCGATTTCACTGCATTGCGCAGTTGTACAGAGTCCGGCAATCCTGTGAGTTTGATGGCCTCCTGAACTTGGCTTTCAGGAATGTTCTTTCCATTGACAACGGCGGCTACGCTGGCAGGAAGTGAAGTCTTGTCGATCGTCTGTGCAAACAGCAGCGATGGTGCGATCATCATGCCGATGCAAAGCGCATGACGGAAAGAAAGGCTATTCATCATTTTCCCTATCCCTTTAAAAATGGGTCTTTGATTAGATTAGATTTGGTCCATGGCGCTAGTACGACCAGTTCAAGGTCGCCAGCAACAAGGTTTCCCGGCGCGGAAGAAAATTTGGTTGTTGCACAGGCCTTCCGAGTGTCAATTCGCTGGTCCAGGCGTGCTTTCCGCTCTGATACTGCAAACGCGTACCCAGGCCCAGCCCAGACAATCGGCGGGTGTGGCCCTCCGCAATCAGTTCGGTGATACCGGTATCAAGAAATATGTAGGGTTCTATGCGCACGTCGGCTACGGAGGGGGTATTGCTCCACACAATTTCGTTTCTTGAATAGGCTCCCCGGTCGCCACTCACACCGCTCTCGCGAAATCCACGGACAGATGACATACCGCCAACGAAAATTTGCTCGGATCCGAACAGGGCCTGCCGCGTCCATTGACCATTGACCTGCATACGCATCATGAATTGAGCAATGTCGGTCGAAGGCAATGCAAAAGAAAACGACCCGTTCACATCCAGTTTCATGAATTGGCCATGCGCTTCGCTGTCCTGAATCTGTGAACTATCCTTGTCGGCGCCGAAGGCGGACAGGCCGCGTGATAAACCGCCCTCCAGCGTCAGACTTGCTGGCCGTTTTTCGATGACAAAGCGCCAGAGCTTATTGATCGCTACGCGCAGTACCGAAAGCTTCTGCGGTGCCAATGGCAGATTGTTGATATCGCGTTCTGAACGACGCAATGACAGGGTGACATCCAGCGCCAGTTTGGATGCCTGGTTACGAGAAAGCACGCGATTCCAGCCCCAGGTACTGGCCAAGGTCTTGCCATATAACAGTGCCGTATCGCTGATGAGTGCCTGATATTCCGACAGGGATGTCGTGTAGCTGAAGGTGTTGTACCCAAGCGGCACAGACGCCGATCCCACCAGAGCATTGGTTTCACGGCTACCGCTGTAGTTGAACGAGACAACCTCCTGAAATCCAAGCAAGTTGTCCGCCTCTACTCCAAGCCGCGTGCGATTCAATCCGGTCTGCTGACTACCGTAATTATCTATACCCGCGCTGAACCACAATCGGTCACCAGCCGTGTTCTTGATGCCGATGATGGATCCTCCTGGCGAACTGCCGGGCAATATCTGCATTTCAGCCTTGTTGCGCCGCATGCGATTAATTTGCTCAACTCCCTGCTCGAGATCGGTGAGATGAAGCACGTCGTCCGGCGCTGCCGGGATCGCCATCCGTACACCGAAATCCGTAAGCCAACCACCGCTATCGGGCTTCGCGCCGGAAGCACGCGGTGATATTTGCTGGCCGTTCAGTTGAATGGCTTCAATCTTTCCTGACACCAGCGTGATGACCAGTGTTCCTGACCGCAGGTTCTGTTCACCTAGATATGCACGGCTGGTAATCAGTCCATCGTTGACGAAGCGCTCCGTTAGCCGGCGCAACAATTGATTGATGCGGGCGCTTCCCAGCCTCTTATTCAAGAACGGTTGAGCAATGCTGTCCAGCTCCGATGCCGGCAATACCGCATCACCTGCGAAATCAATATGTTCAATGAGGAATGTCGGACCAGTTTCAGGAATCTGCTCGATATCGCTCCTAGTTGGTGCCGGCGCATCACGTCTTGGTGTTTGGATTTGCGCTGGCGGCTGTTCGATCTCACGCTGCCGATCGCGCTCGCGCTGCTCCTGTAAAAGGCGTTGTGCCGGATCTTGTTCCACACGCGGCACTTGAGCGGTAGCGGGTGAAGCGACCATGATTGACGAGACAGATGCAGCCAATATCAGTACCTTGGTGCGTATTGCCTTTCGACCGCGCCCCTTGTTGCCCCCTTTACGCATCACCATAGACCACTTCCCAGTCCCAGGCTGCTCTCAATGGAGACGGGATCGCGTCGCGCCGCGCGAATGGTCCAAATTCCATTGGCCGCAATGACTTGACTCAGCCCTGCAAAACTACCGCCACTGATAATTCCCTGCCCATTCAAGGTTAGTTTGTTGGCAGCCAGCCACGACCCACCAATATCCGTTGCATAGAGGCGAGCCCAGTTACTGCCAAACCAACTTTTCATCCCACTTTGGGAATAGGCCCGGTAGCCTAGTACCCCTTGAGCATAGGTACTAGGCGCCGTGATACTCAGGTCACCCAGTGCGGTCACATCGCCGCCGATATTGACCGCTTCTGTACCGGCACGAATGGCGATGTTGCCGCTCGCCGAAAGCGTACCGCCGTAACTAGTGATATTGCTGGAGGCCGTCGCTCGGCAAAAGATCATGCAGCTCCGCTGAAGGTGCGCGCTGCCATCAAAGAGTGCCTCGTTATGGAAACGGTCACTCACAGCAATGTCCACGTTCCCGTTGTTGACCAGAACAATGCCACCCTGATTTACAAAATTGGACGCCGTCGCGCTTAACCCCGTCTCGGCCACTAGATAGGCCAGTTGGTCCGGCATGGCGACCTTGCCGTAATCAACATCGAAACCGGTATTGCGCTCAGTAAAGAACACCCATCGTGTGGTGCTATTGGCATAGCTGCTGGGTTGTTCACCGTTCGCACCAGCGGTCTTGTCGATGGCATTGGAGATAGTGCCACCGGCGACGAGAGTCATCGCACCATTACTAATGATGCGGGCATTGCGGTTCGAAATGTCATTGCCTGCCTGAATAAACACATCGTCGGCATTTCCGAAAATGGCGCCGAGCAGGGAAGATGACGGGGACTGATTCAACACACTGCCGGCGGCGCGCAAAGTGACCGCACCAGCAGATCCACTATTGCTGGTGATGCGGGAATTTCCCTGCAACAGGCTGCCGATATTGATAAGGTCGCCGCCACTATCGATCAACAGACCGCCGGCAGAGGCCACGACAGAACTCCCTTGCTGGCCAACGTTATTCGCGGAAAAGCCGGCATTTTGTAAGACGACGTTCCGAGCAGCCAGCAGATCCGTTGCAAAGAGGCTGGTCGCACCCGCAGTGGTAATGCCGATATCCCCTGCCTGAGAGCGAATCAGACCTTTGATGGACGTGCCAGCCTGCATGCCGTTCGTCGAGGAAAGTTCTGCCGCATTGATAGAAACACCTGCCATTCCGTCGACCGTCGCCCCGGCCAGCGTCATCGTACCGCTCAGATTGGCGGTGACCGTACCAGTTCGCGAGGTCATGCAGGAACCGGGCGTCCCGGTTGGGGACGACATGAACGTCAGATTGTTGGCCTTAATGATCAGATCCTGATCTGCACCGAGCTGAGTAGAAGCCAGCTGTAAATCCTGACCCTGGTTATAGATCGCGATACCGCCGGTTGCGTCCAACTGGCTGCGCTCGGCAGTGATCGCCGCGGTCCCCGCAACGCCATCGCTGCCGATGAGAATATTTCCGCGCTGAGATACAAAGACATTTCCGTTTGCGTCAGTCCCTCTTGTACCCGCCGCCACCGACGTATCCGCGAACGAAATGCGCTGGCTTCGGATGTCGACGGTACGACCTGCCTGTATGGATGATCCGGAACCATCTGCGGCGCTGTCCAGGCTGGCACTGGCCACTATCACGTCATTGGCGGCCTTGATATGTCCGCCGGCAATGTGCAGATCACCGTTGCCCGCAATACTGAAATCGCCCACCGTTGCGAAGATCGAACCGGCGTGGCGCACGCCGGCACCTTGATCGGTAATGATCAATTCGACCTTGCCCGCGCTCAAGCTCCCCAGGGCAGTAATATCCAAGGCGGTGACCCCAGCCCCACTGGCTCCAACAGCGGTATGTCCGATCCAGGCACTCAACAAATCCGTTGGAGAGACGCTGCCATCAATCTCCGAATGCGTTGATCCTGTTACGGTCCGGATGCGCGAAGCACTGTTGGCGACAGTATTGAGCACCGGCCCATTAATCGAAATTTGCTTGGCGATCAGCTCCAGATCGAGCATCGCGCCGCTCAGCCCGTCGGGGCCAATAGTGATCTGACCAGCGTTCGTATTGAGAATGATGTTGCGCTGAACGTTACCTGGCGAAAGCGTGATGTCGTTAAAACTGACCTGACCGCTAGTCAAGGCTACATTGCCCGTATTGACGAAGCTGCCGCCATTGACCGTAATACCATTTGGGTTGGCGATGATGACATTGGCGCGCGAACCTAGAACGGTAATGTCACCCTGTATCAGACTGGGGTTCGTGCTGGTGACTTGATTAACGATGTTGCGGGCATTGACGCCCACGTTGTTCAACGCGGCGCCAGCCTTGCTGACATTGAAGTCGGTGTAGGTGTTGTGCGAGACACCCGCGACAGCCGGAGCAATATTGATGGTCGCGCGGCCAGCCGTAGTACTGACACTGGTGGCAGTGGCGCCATCTGGCGTAATTCCCGCGCCATACGCAGGCATCATTGAACCGCACATCAGTACTGCCAACAGCCCTGCGATGGGGGTAGCGTGGATGATCCCCATGAAACACTTTCTGATTGTTCTTGTGATTGCAACTGCAGTGACATGAGACCGATCTTTTGTCCGCCTTCCTGTTCGCTGCTCTCTGATTACAACTATTTACACTTATAGGAAGCAGTTATAAAACATAGTTTTCCGTGTGGAAATGCCTAAAATGTCAACTTTTTCTCGCTTTATGAGATTTATTTCTATCGGAGATTTCTTTTTTGACAATTTCTGTTGATATTCTAGCTAGTTTTATTTCTTTGTAGGCAATCAGGGGGCCATAACAAGGTGACCTGCCCCCGGAATATCCGTACAGGTCAAAACTAGAGGTAAGGTTGCTTCTCAGCGCCCCGAAACGGGCAAGGAGTAGCCATGAAACGTTCGAGATTTACTGAAGAGCAAATCACCTATGCATTGCGATTGGCTGAGGGTGGCACGCCGGTGGTCGACGTCTGTCGGCAGCTTGGGGTGTCGGAAGCAACCTTCTACACATGGAAGAAGAAGTACGCTGATTTTGGCGTAAGCGAGCTGCGCAAGCTCAAGCAACTCGAAGACGAGAATGCGCGCCTGCGACGTATCGTTGCCGACCTGACGCTGGACAAGCAGATCCTGCAAGAGGTGGTGCGAAAAAAAGTTTGAAGGCTGCCAAACGGCGCGAGCTGGCGGCCTGGATGCAAGAGCGTTTCCAGATAAGTGTGCGGCGTTCCTGCGCGCCGGCGTTGCTGCAGCGTTCAACATGGTACGAGAAGAGCCACGCACGAGATCAAAGCGCGCTACGCCAGCGTATCCGAGATATAGCCATGAGCCGTCCGCGATTTGGCTACCGACGGGTGCTGGTAATGCTGCGTCGCGAAGGCTGGGAAGTGGGTAAGATACGCGTCTATCGACTCTATAGCCTGGAGGGACTGCAGCTGCGGATGAAGGTCAAACGCCGCAAGCGCATCGCCTTGCTGCGCGGAAAGCCGCCGGTACCCACCGGACCGAATCAGCACTGGAGCATGGATTTCGTTCATGATCAAATGCTGGACGGCCGCCGCTTTCGCATCCTGACCGTCATCGATCAATGGAGTCGCGAGAGCGTATGCCTAGAGGCCAACTTCCAACAGACCGGCCGTGCAGTTGGCCAGGCGTTGGATCGGTCTGCGGCCCTTCGCGGATGGCCCAAATCCATCACCGTTGATAATGGGACCGAGTTCACCTCCCGCGCCTTGGACGACTGGGCGTATCGGCACGGGGTGAAACTCGACTACACGCGACCTGGTAAGCCGACAGATAATGGTCTCATTGAGTCATTCAATGGCCGGCTGCGTGATGAGTTCCTTAACGGGCACGAATTCATCACACTCTATGACCTTCGAGAAAAAATGCAGGCTTGGCAGTACGACTATAACTATCATCGTCCCCACGGCTCGCTTGGCCATCTGACCCCAAGTGAGTTCGTCCAAAAGTGGTCAGTGAAACCCAAAGAAGCGGCTCCTCTCTAGTTCTAAACTGTCCAACTTCCGAGGGCAGGTCAAGCGGCTTAGTTTCTCGACTAACCTTGGTCCAGCCCGAGGGGTTCACTCCAAAAGTGGGTCAGATTTCAATGCAATTCAACAGAAGGCGGCCGCCTTCTTCGGCTGCAACGAGATTGAGCCGTTGCAGGCGCAGTTCCTTTCCTTGTACGAGTGGGCCGGCCAAGAGGTGGTCCGCTTCCGTCCCTATCAACTTCCTACCACTGAGGGCAAATAACCATAAGCAATCATGCCGATAAGGCAGACAACAAGATCTATCGAACCATTGGTCAGCGTGCAGGCCGATGAATTCAGAAAAAGGAAACGGTCTGCGTCCGCGCAGTGCATCCTTGGCGTGCAGATAATGCCTTTATCAGTTCGGTCGGATGTCAGTGTAGAAGGTCCGCTTCTGGCCGAGGCTGTGTAAAAACGTAGAAATTTTTAGCCATCTTGGAAATCGATCTCTCAGATCGCGCTGTATTCGATTTTCTTGGCATCGGGAAGGGTCTCCCTACCCATGATTTTTCTGATGTTTTACGTTTTTACACAGCCTCGGCCAGGAACTGACATCACTAACTCAGTCGTCGCGTCTTGGTCTGCAATTGGCCAGAAACGGCCATGGATCAAATCACAAAGGAACCAGCGTTTTCCCATGTATGGCGTTTTTTACAAACTCTTCCAGCAGACGCTGGAATTCTTCATGTTCAGGCAAGAAATCAAGAAAATAGAAATTATGGGGCACTTTTTCCCATATCTTCAGATCAACTTCCAGGCCCTCCGCTTGCGCCTGCGCCAGCGCCCGCCGACTGTCATCAAGCAACACCTCTGAATCTGAGACATGGAGAGACAGTGGCGCGAGTCCGGCCCACGAGGCAAACAGTGGGGACACCTCAGGATGATCAGAGGCTCCCCCACGGAGATACTTTTCTCGGACCCATGGCCAGATATTGGGCCCCTGCATTACGTCAAAAGGCTCATTCGCGGTTATGGACGGGCTCTGCCCCGTCATGTCAGTGGGAGTAGATAGGAGGGCGGCGCCGGCCGGCTGGGGAATACCGTTCTGTCGTGCGCGCATCAGCACAGCCAGGGCAAGATTAGCCCCGGCAGAGTGGCCGATAAGAATGATGTTCCGCGGTGACACTCCAGCGTCGATCAAGGCCGCATAGACCTGGTAGCAATCATCAAGCCCGTGGGGAAAGGGATACTCAGGCGCCAGGCGATATGGGACCAGCACAATGGAAAGCCCCAATCTACGTTTCAGATCGAAACAGAAGCGCCTGTCCGTGCGCGGTGCTCGAATGGTGAAACCACCCCCGTGCAAAAAGATGACGATACCTTTTGCGATGCGTTCTTCATCACCAATCCACTCCACCGGTATCTGTCCCAAGAGTCGTCGCAATGGAACTTCCTTCCTTCGCCCGACTGACGCCAATAGGTCTGCGATCCAGAAGCGCCTGCGAACTGTCGAGACAGAAGGATGTCCAGTCCAAAGGCGCTTGAACCAGAATCTCAATAACAAGTTGACCAGTGCGTGCTTCGCCACGAGCTACTCTTCTGTATGATGGTTTGTGAATAATAGCTCAGCGCGAGCTGAACCTTATGTCTCGCATATTACGTCCACAATCGGCCAAGAGCGGACCTTTCCTAACCAATCTTCCTCAACGGCTCATTCCATTGAGCTGGTCAATGATGTAATCAGCTCGTTGAGAGATTGACTGTTTCGGGACAGTCCGAAGATCGTAGCCATACGCTGGATATGCCTCGATGAGCCGGTCGTACTCTGACAAGGCCTGATTGAAGTCATGCCGTCGTTCGTGGTCCCGCACGTAGATTTCAGGCCAAGGCGGGATCATGAAAACGCACCGGTGGTAAGTACGAGCCTTACTCAGCCAGGTCTCGTCTGGCTTTTCCTCAGTCAAGCTGGCTAACGCGCTTAGAGCGTCGACGATCCCTCTGTCAAAAAATATAGGCTTTAGCGATGCCTTCGCCGCGTTCAAATCATCGAGTGCCAGGCGAATGACTCTATGCAGGAAGGCCGGCATGTCAACCCATGGCAGTGCCAATCCGCCGTTCTCCACCTCTGCAGCAACCACCCTGCGGCCAGGCTCCTGGACTACCGAGAATCCACGCAAACTGAGCTCGGCCAGCAAGGTTGATTTACCTCCGCCCGAACAACCCGAAATCACGAAAAATTGATTCACCGATGTCTCTCTGAGGCAATACAAGAAATGGAGCGAAAGTCTACAACCAGCCAGATACGGTCATTTACGCACAAGGCGATCAAAGGGACGCGAAAAATAGCGAGCCACTGTGCAGGCCACCCCTAACGAGCAGATAAGGTACCCGGCCAACAATCCCAGCTTTACAGGCGATGACGCGGTGACGGGAGGGATTGTGGTGCGCATTAGGCCCAGGACGATCAGGTGAAACAGATAGATTTCGTAGCTAAGGCCACCGCAGAACGCCAGGAATCGGTATCCTGCGGAACTTGACGCTATAGTCTTTCCAGAGGCGTCGGCCAGCAGCAGAGCGGTCCCCAGTGCCATTGCAGTCACGCCCAGTATATTGCTACGGGAAATCGGCCAACACAGATAGAGGAAGGCCATCGCCAGGATCGTCATGTACTGCAGCCAGTGCGTTGACATCCATGGACGCGTACCTCGAGCAACCAGGATCGCCGTACAGCAACCAATGGCAATCCCGTCAAAGCAAGCCAGATACGCATACAGAAAGCCGCCTTCATCTCCCTGGTGCGCCCAACGGTATAAGGGGCCCGCGACGACGAACAGCAGCCAGAACGCACCGATGAAGCGCGGCCTGCGCAAGGTCAGGCAAACCAGCGGAAACCCCAGATAGAACACCCCCTCCACGGAAAGCGACCAAAGCACACCCAGCGGATAGTTCACCCAGCCATGCTGCGCAATCAGTACGTTCATCCAGAAAGTGAGGCCGGCCAGGGCGGTCATCCACATCGGCAGCGGCGGCTCGCCAAATCCGCGGTTCTGAAAGAGCGTCCCGCCCAGCGCGGCCAGGGCCGCCACCATTGCCAGCAGCAGGAACATGCATGGCAGTATGCGCGCCATACGCAGCGCGTAGAAGCGCCTCGCATCGATGGCGTCGAGCCGGCCCCATCGGCGCAAGGTGTTGGCCGTCATCAGGTAGCCGGAAATCACGAAGAAAATGGTGACGCCATAGTTGCCGTTGCGAGCGATCGCCTCCACCACGGGAAGAGAAAAAATCGTTGCCAGCGACGTATCTTTGAGCGGGTAGGTGATGTTGAAATGATGGAACAGCACCAGCAATATGGATACGCCGCGCAGCGCATCGATACGCGCATTGCGCTGGCCGACGCTCATCGCGCTCGACCTGCGAGATGAGCGGTCAATGCCGGGAGGTCGTCCAGCAAGCCGTCGCGAGCCCTCAGGCCGGCATTGGGCTGGGTCGGATGATCGTCCTGGATAAGGCGGGCGAACACGCACTTCCGGTCGCCCTTGATCGCCCAGCCCACGAACCATCCATAGGCATGCGCAGGATCATAGCGCCCATCGGAGCCCGGTGAACCGGTGCCTGTCTTCCCGTGGATCTCCCAGCCGTCTGGCGCAGCCGCGATGCGCGTGATCCTACCGGTCATCTCATACGCGTGTGCGCTGACCGGCAGTTGCCGGTTCACCAGTCTGCGCAGGAAAGCGATCTGTTCCAAAGGCGAGATGCGCAGCGATGAATTGATCCATGCGCCCTTTGTGCCATTGCGCTTGCCCGGTTCACCCGACACGTCCTGGTTGCCATAGCGGAAATCGCGCGTATAGCGTTGAAACCGCCCCACCCCCAGCTGCTGCGCTACACGCTGCGAAAACCAGACCACCGAATACTGCATCCATCGGCTGGCATCAGTGGACTGGCGCCAGGCATCGCCGCCCCAGTCAGGATATTCCGGCTGATAGGGCCAGGCCGGCGTATGTTCGTCCTGCAAGATGCCGGCATCGAAGCCCATCAGGCTGATGGCGATCTTGAAGGTGGAGGCCGGCGTGAAGCGGCGAGTGCAATCTCCACTCTGGACGATGGAGCCGTTCTCCGATGCGTCGGCCACGATCGTGCATATCGTTCGTGCCGACACCGCGGTCGAGATAACTCCGCCTGCGATCAGGGCCGCGAACATCCATGTCTTGCGCATTTCTACCTCTTCAGCATGATTAACAGAATTGATTTCATCGGTGACGGGTACCCGCCATGGCTTCTCGCCTCAGCCAAACGCGTGTCACCACGATGGCCGGCGCGGTGCAAGCGCGTTGGAGCTCAGCCGGCTTTCCAGGTCCGTAAGACGGTCGAGAAACCAGACGGCGTTTCCGCGATTGGACTCTCGGACATAGTCAGTAAGCGCCTGACTGGCATCAAGATGGCGGCCGAGCTGGCCGAGAATGGCGAGCGGCATGCGGTAGTTCACGAAGCGCTGGACAAGCCGGCCCGCCAATCCGGACGACAGCTGGAAAAAGGATTCGTCCAGGCAGCTGGCATCGATGGCCACCAGCTGCGCACAGTGCTCCCATGCGGCACTGAGCAGGGAGTCCGTATCACCTTCGCTGGCAATACGCCCTTCCTGGGCCGGGCAATGCAGTATTCGGACCGGGCCCATCGAAATGATCACGCTTCTCATGGCGTGCCGCGCGCGTCAGGCGCGAGAAGAAATGCCTGGATGGTTTCAGCTTCACGGGTGATGAAGTGAAAGGCCTCTGGCCTCCAGTGTATGCAGGCGTGCGGCACGCACCGTTCAAGCCGCGCCCGCGTGTGGGCCGAATCAAGCAGCACGTCTTTTCCTCCCAGCACTGCCATGACCGGCATGGCCAGCGAACCCAGAGCAGCATCGCTGAACCTGGGTAGCACGATAGGTTGAATACGCGCATGCAGGCCGATGTATTCCATCAGCGAGGCAAGCTTGGCATGGAACGGCGACAGCGTACCGGCAACAGGCCCGATCACCATGCGACGGATCCTGCGCAATCCCCACTGCCCGAGCATCAAACAGGGCCAGGCTTTAAGCAGGAATGCCCGTTGCCGTCCGATGCCGGCGGGCGAGATGAGCACCAGCTGCGCCACCCGCTCTGGACGCGATACTGCGTAGCTCAACGCCATCCAGCCACCCAGCGAAATGCCAGCGAACGAGGCGTTGACCAGTCCAAGCCCATCCATCAGGTCGTCGAGCCAGCATAAGGCCGCCCGACTGGTGGGAGCCAGGCGGGGCGGTGCGCTCAATCCAGGCTGGCCTGGCATGTCAAGGATATGGACGCGAAAGTGCCGTGCCCATATCGCTGCGTCCACCAGCCAGCTTGCCGCGTTGGCCTGCGCGCCATGCAGCAGTACCAGCGGCGGCCCGTCGGACGGGCCGCAGGAAAGCACGAAGGTTTCTCCCATGCCGCTTGGCACCATGCGGTGGGTATGGGGGACCGGCCACTCGTCCAGCAGATCGCGATAGCGTGCCAGGGCAAGGCGCTCTGCATCACGCGTCCTGAATATCGGCGTCATTGCGCCGCGCCAAGAAAAGAGTCGAGTGCCTCCAGCACTGATGCGGCCTCTCTGGGCGAAGCAACCAGGATGATCTTCAGATGGCTTTCCAGCGGGTTATAGGCGGTATCAAGATACATGGGCTGGCCGTGTCCTCTCCGGCTGTTCAGCAAAGCCTGCAGGTTGGTTGCGATGCGGCCGGCAAATTCGGCCGATATCCCTGGTACCTCTACGATGCTCGTAGTACGTGCCACAATTTCGCCTTGGCTCGCTACTGGCGCCACCAAACCGGCAAAGTCATTCAGGTCCGGACCGGAAATCCGATAGGACTTGCCGATCTTGGAGGCCCGCAGGCGGCCCTCCTTGATATGGCGCAGCACTGTCTTGACGTGCAACTTGAGTTGCCGGGCGACTTCTTCAACGGTGTAGGTATTTCCATGCATGGCGCCATTCTATACCGAGTTTGTCCCAAATGTTACTAATATAGGTAGCGATTAAGACATTTCGAATTCCCGTTTGGCCCCAATCCGACTTGTGGCAGCCGGACGGAGACTGGCCAGGAGGGGCGCATGAGCGAACGGGCGCCTTCGGAAGGCGATGGGAAGATGGAAGCTGATGGCAAGAGGCAATCCTGCGAGCCAGGCGACATGGATTGCGTTGCTTCCCGTGGTGGATACAGGCGACGGGATATACCAGGTATTGATTCAGGTCCAGCGGACCGGCGGTGTAGTCAGCGGCGGAGCTAGGGAAGCCGGCATGCAGCTTGTGCGTGATGTGCAGGGCCAGCGGCCCGCCGGCGAACCGGGCCGCCGGGGCGGGCTGGACGAGCCTCTCTGGCGGGATCGGCGCGGGAAAGGTGGCGCATATCATATCGACAACTAGGGGGGATTTTTCAATAGAACTATGCATATGCACAGTGCAAATCACTTTCCCCGCCCTGCGCGCGCGGTTGCCCCCACCCCGCGCCTGCCCGTTACATAGGTCGGTTTTGACTCAAATTTGCGTCAGGCGCCGAGGCCCGCCCCGTCCGGCGCGGCAACCCTGCTGCCACTTATCAAAACTGACGCATTTTGACGCACCAATAAGGAGTCGGAGTTCTCTATACGTTATATTTAGCCGGTTGGCGAGTTGCAGGGGTGCTCATCTCGCACATCGGGGACGTCGAATGTTGAGCAGGACTGACGACGCATACAAAAAAGGGCCGTAACTTGAAAAGAAAAAACGGCACATTAAGGGAATAAAAAGAATGAGCGATTACCGGCTTGACCGCCTTAACACGCGCGAATTTGAACACCTCGTTCAAGCGCTTTGCAAAAAATTCATCGCCTTGGGGACCACTCCGTTCGGGGACGGCCCGGATGGCGGACGTGAGGCCACATTTGACGGACCGATGGATTTTCCGTCGCATACAGCCCCTTGGTCAGGGTATCTGGTAGTTCAGTGTAAGTTCCGACAACGCTCAATAGGTGATGCTGCGAGTGACACTGATTGGGTTACTCAGCAGCTTAACGAAGAACTTGGTAAATATGATTTGATCAGTGGTTGTGATATTGCGCCGAATCCTGACCCGTACTTTGCATCGAATCGTGACCCTCGCGAATTCCTCTCATTCCGTAGCTG
>NZ_JABXGI010000035.1:0-25382 GCF_022627865.1 Herbaspirillum sp. C7C2 | reverse complement strand
ATGACCGCGTAGCTGCCTTCGGAAGGCAGTGGAAAGTGGGTCAGATGGCGAGGGTCAATTCTGCGAGCAAATCAACACCGAACCGAACTAGCCAAATATTTAGAGTTATTACGCGCGATAAAGATCAGCATCGCGCAACAACTCCGTAAAGCGGAGAAAGACAGAGAAATCAAGCACAGACCAAGTCTTGAAAAGCTCCTATGGGACCTAATTCTCCCCATGAATAATGGAATTTTGCTCATATCTACGAACTGGGATACGGTAATCGAAAACGCTATTCGAAAAATTCTAATCAAAGATTTTCATCTTCAGCTAAATCCAATTCATATACACGGAAGCGTTAGCAATACTAATCGGATGTACTTACCTTCTGAAGTTACAAGAGAACGCTATCGAGATAAAGCGGATGAAATATGGATTGGTAATCAGCACGGACTTGCATGGATGTCGCTCGAGAACTGCCGTAAAGTAGTAATTTACGGTCTCTCACTTGATCCACTCGACGCAGAATTGGGTATGGTTTTAGCAGCGGGATTTAGCAACCAAGTTCTTGAGGAAATATTGATTGTCGATCCCAACCATAGCGTGATTGCTCATCGAGTCAACCTTTTATTAGAGCGAAGGCGTGATGTCAAAGTTAAAGGCATCAACTGCGTTACGATGAAAGAAGACCACGATTACACTATTTATCGCAGACATCAAGACGACTGATGCATGCATCCCAGTGATGAAGTTCAACGCTAGCATGTACCATCTCTAAATGCTCAACCTTAGCAACACAATTTGGCTCGGTGACGGTGCAGCATCATCGGCCACGCATAAGGCGCCGACGCGGTTGTCAGAATGGTAGCCACTCTCTTGGTTGACTACGTGCTCGATTGCGAGGATTTCCCTAACATCTATTGCCACCTTAACTGGAGCGCGCATGGCTAAACTTAGCCTTGAACGGTCGCTATGACGACGGCAACTCGAAGCAATACCCCACCCCGTACACCGCCTGGATCGCGTTATGACCTGGGAAGAATGGTTCCAGCTTGCGCCGCAGGTTCTTGATGTGGGTATCGATGACGCGGTCGGTGACCGGGCGGTCGTCGTCGTGCAGGTGGTTGAGCAACTGCTCGCGTGAAAATACCTGGCCCGGTGCGGCGGCGAAGGTCTTGAGCAGGCGCAGTTCCAGTGGCGTCAGGTTCAGCGGCTCGCCGCGTACGCTGGCCTGGTGCCGCAGTTCGTCGATATGCAGCAACTCCGCAGCGGTCGGGCTCGTCTGTGCCTGTGCGCGTTGCACCAGCGCATTGCGCCTGAGCATGGACTTGACCCGCGCCACCACTTCACGCGGCGAAAACGGTGCCTTGCTGATGTAGTCGTCCGCACCCAGTTCCAGACCACGCAGGCGGTCCTCTTCTTCGGCGCGGGCGGTCAGCATCAGGATGGGCACGTCGCAGAAGCTGCGCAGGCGACGGCAGATTTCCCAGCCATCCATTCCCGGCAGCATGATATCGAGCAGGATCAGGTCCGGGCGCTGCTGCTGCACCGCCTCGACGACGGCATCGCCTCGCGCCACATGGCGTGACCGGTAGCCGGCTGCGGCGAGATATTTCTGCAGCAGTTCGGCCAGCTTGGGCTCGTCCTCGACGATGAGGATGTCGGCGCTCTGCGGCGGCTGGAAGTGGAAGGCTTCGCTCATGGCTGCTCCTCGAACCGCGCCGGCAGCACCACCGTGACACGCAGGCCGCCCGTGGGCGAGGCACTGGCCGCGATGCTGCCCTGGTGCGCATCGACGATGCGGCGGCAGATCGCCAGCCCCAGTCCGGCGCCACCACTGGCGCGATTGCGCGAACTCTCGACCCGGAAGAAGCGCTCGAACAGGCGCGCCATCGCCTCCGGCGGCACGCCCGGCGCGCTGTCGTCGAAGACCAGATGCCAGTGTTGTTCCTGCAGGCTGGCCTGCAGGTGCAGGCCGCCGCCGGCATCGGTGTAGCGCAGGCTGTTTTCGAAGAGGTTGTTGAACAGTTGCTGCAGGCGCGCGCCATCGGCATGCACCGGCATGGCCGCCGGCAGTTGTGCCGTCAGGGTCAGGCCGCGCTGGCTGAAGCGCTCGCCATAGACCTGCACGCTGGTACGCAACAGCGGCAAGAGATCCATGTCCGTCTGGCGATAGGCCAGCGCACCGGCGTCCGCCAGCGACAGGTCGTAAAGGTCACCCACCAGCTTGTTGAGATGTTCCACCTCGCTCTTGAGCGAGCGCAGGGTCTGCGCGTCCGGTTGCATGACGCCGTCTTCCAGTGCTTCCAGCTGACCGTTGAGGATGCCCAGCGGCGTGCGCAGTTCATGCGAAACGTCGGCCATGAATTCGCGCCGCAGTTGCTCGTTGCGCTCCAGCGTCATGGCCAGCTGGTTGAAGTCCTGCGCCAGCCGTCCCACCTCGTCGCCGGACTCGACCTCGACCCGGGTCCCGTAGTCGCCGCCGGCCAGCCGGTGGGTGGCGCGCGCCACCCGGGTGAGCGGGCGTGTCAGCACGCCGGAGATGCGCACCACCAGAAATGCCGCCAGCATCACCGCCACCACCGCAATGATGAGCTGCGCCAGGAACTGGCTCTGCTGGAAGCGCAGGTCGATGGCACCGATCACGTTTTCGAAGGGCGTCTGTGCCACCCAGCCGACGATCGTGTCGTCCAGCAGCAGCGGTCGCAGGCGCGCATCGGGACCGATGTTGGGATAACCGATCACCAGTTGCCGATGGGCATCCAGCAAGGAAAAGCGCAGCGTGGCGCCGGTCAGGTCGGAGGGGGTCAGCGGCGGGCCAGATGGCGGCACCACGCCGTTGTGCTCGACGATGGCCGGTTTCATCAGTTCGAACCAGACCCGTGGCTGGCCACGGATGAAGTCCCAGTTGCCGTGCTCGCGATAGGCCTGTTCCAGGCGCGGCACCATGTCTTCCATGCGTTGCTGGGCCTGTTCGTTGAGATAGCCGAGGAAGTCGCGGTTGAAGATGTAGTGCCCGGCGCCATTGATGGCGGCGATCAGCGCCACGATCAGCGCCAGCATCGCGTAGAACAGTTTCAGGCGGATGTTGGCGCGGTGGAAGAAGCGGTCGGACAGCGCCGCCAGCGAGTGGGCGATGGACTTGAACACGGGGGCCGGGAATGACAGGACAAGGCGCCAGCTTAACAAGATAGTCGCATGGCGGCGAGCGCCGGGGAGCGATCTGTTTCATTCCGGGAAGAAAGTGGCTGCGCTCAAATTTCCTTCACATTTGCTTTCCATAATCACGGGTCCGATAGCTCATTGCGCCCGGATTGCCTGCCCATGGCGGCAGGTGTTCCTGGCAGAAAGCCGCCCAGATGCCCGATTTCCGCTCCCAAGCCCTGCCCCTGCTGCGCCAGAATCCGCCCCGCCTGCTGCGCACCCTGACCCTGGCCGCCCTGCTGGCCCTGACCCTGGCGGCCTGCTCCCGCTCCGGCGAGGCGCCCAAGGCAGCGGCCCAGGCCGAGGTCGGTTACGTGGTGGTCAAGGCCCAGCGACAGGCAGTGACCACCGAATTGCCCGGCCGCACCAGTGCCTACCTGGCCGCCGATATCCGCCCGCAGGTGGGCGGCATCATCCAGAAGCGGCTGTTCAAGGAGGGCGCCAAGGTCAAGGCCGGTCAGCCGCTGTACCAGATCGACCCGGCCAGCTACCAGGCGGCCTACGACAGCGCCAAAGCATCGCTGCTCAAGGCCGAGGCCACGCTGGCTTCGTCCAGGCTGAAGGCCCAGCGCTACGCCGAACTCAACAAGATCGACGCCGTTTCCAAACAGGATAACGACGACGCCCAGAGCACCCTGCGCCAGAACCAGGCCGACGTCGAGGTGCAGAAGGCGGCCGTGCAGACGGCGGCCATCAACCTGCAGTACACCAAGATCCTCTCACCCATTTCCGGGCGTATCGAGAAGTCTTCGGTCACGCCCGGCGCGCTGGTCACCGCCAGCCAGACCACGGCGCTGACCACCGTGCAGCAGATCGATCCGATCTACGTGGACGTCACCCAGTCCACGGTGGATCTGCTGCGTCTGCGCCGCGAACTGGCCAGCGGCCAGATCCGCAAGAGCGGCGAGAACGCCGCCCAGGTCAAGATCCTGCTGGAAGACGGCTCCGCCTACGACCGCACCGGCCGCCTGGAATTCACCGGCCTGTCGGTCGATACCGGTACCGGCATGATCACCCTGCGCGCAGTGGTCCCCAACCCGGACGGTGTGTTGCTGCCGGGCGCCTATGTACGGGCGGTGCTGGAGGAGGGCGTGGACGAGCATGCCCTGCTGGTGCCGCAAAAGGCGGTCAGCCGTGACCAGACCGGGGCGGCAACGGCCCTGGTGCTGGGCGCCAATGGCAAGGTGGAGCAACGTCTGGTCACCGTGGCGCGTGCAGTGGGTAACAACTGGTGGACCAGCAAGGGCTTGAAGGAGGGTGACAAGCTCATCGTCGATGGCCTGCAGAAGGTGCGCACCGGCGATACCCCGCGTGCCATCGACATCACCGACAGCCTGAAGAAGGACCTGGCCAGCGAAGCCGCCGCCGCCGCTGCCGATCCCTCGCTGGGAGGCGATGCCGACAATGCTGATGCAGACGCTGGCAATAACGCTGCCAGCCCCGCCACCACAGGCGCCACCACCACCGACAACGCCGCCGGCGCCAAGTCGAAGTAAGCGGGGCGCACATGGCACGTTTCTTCATCGACCGGCCCATCTTCGCGTGGGTCATCGCCATCATCATCATGCTGGGTGGCCTGATGGCCATCCGTTCCTTGTCGCTGGAGCAGTATCCCGACATCGCCCCGCCCAAGGTCAACATCAAGGCCACCTATACCGGTGCCTCGGCCAAGACCCTGGAGGATTCGGTGACCCAGGTCATCGAGCAGCAGATGAAGGGCCTGGACAACCTGCAATACATGTCGGCCAGCTCCAGCTCGGCCGGCAGCGCCACGGTGTCGCTCACCTTCACCGCCGGCACCAATCCGGACGTGGCGCAGATGCAGGTGCAGAACAAGCTGCAGCAGGTCACGGCGCGGCTGCCGCAGGCGGTGCAGAACAATGGTGTGACCGTCACCAAGGCGTCCACCGACATCCTGATGGTGTTGTCGTTGACCTCGGATGATCCGCGCATCACCAGCATCGATATCGGCGACTTCATCAGCAGCACCTTGACCGACCAGATCAGTCGGGTCGAGGGCGTGGGTGACGTCACCGCCTTCGGGACCAACTATGCGATGCGCATCTGGATCGATCCCGCCAAGCTGCAGAAATATGCGCTGATGCCGTCCGACGTTACCAGCGCCCTGGAGGCCCAGAACACCGAAGTCTCGGCAGGGGAGATCGGTGCGCTGCCGGCCCGGCCCGGCCAGCAGATCAATGCCACCATCACCGCGCGCAGCAAGCTGACCACGCCCGATGAATTCCGCAACATCATCGTCAAGTCATCGGCCGATGGTTCGCTGGTCAAGCTCTCCGACGTGGCGCGGGTGGAACTCGGTGGCGAGAGCTACCAGGTGGCCTCGCAGCAGAACGGCAAGCCGTCCTCGGCGCTGGCCATCCAGCTGGCCACCGGCGCCAACGCGCTGGCCACGGCCGATGCCGTCAAGCAGAAGATGGCCGAGCTGGAGCCGTACTTCCCGGCCTCCATGAAGCTCAAGACCAATGTCGCCTATGACACCACGCCGTTTGTGAGGGTGTCCCTGGAAGAGGTGGTCAAGACCCTGATCGAAGCCATCGTGCTGGTGGTGCTGATCATGTACCTGTTCCTGCAGAACCTGCGGGCTACCTTCATCCCGGCCATCACGGTGCCGGTGGTGCTGCTGGGGACCTTCGGCATCCTCGCCATGTTCGGCTATTCGATCAACACGCTGACCATGTTCGGCCTGGTGCTGGCCATCGGCCTGCTGGTGGACGATGCCATCGTGGTGGTCGAGAACGTCGAACGCCTGATGAGCGAGGAAAAACTCAGTCCCCGTGAGGCCACCCGCAAGTCCATGCAGGAGATCACCGGCGCGCTGGTGGGCATTGCCATGGTGCTGTCGGCGGTGTTCATTCCGATGGCCTTCTTCGGTGGCTCCACCGGCGTGATCTATCGCCAGTTCTCCATCACCATCGTCTCGGCCATGGCGCTGTCGGTGATGGTGGCGCTGACCCTGACCCCGGCGCTGTGCGCCACGCTGTTGAAGCCGCATGCCGCCGGCCATGTGCAGCAGGGCCGTTTCTTCGCCTGGTTCAACCGCACCTTCGATCGCAGCGCCACGCGCTACCAGGGTGGCGTGGCCGGCCTGCTGCAGCGTGGCAAGCGCGGCCTGCTGATGTATGCCCTGATCGCGGCGGCCATGGCGATCCTGTTCATGCGCCTGCCCACCTCCTTCCTGCCGGAAGAGGATCAGGGCGTGCTGATGGCGCAGATCCAGCTGCCTACCGGCGCCACGGCCGAGCAGACCGCCACCGTGGTCAAGACCGTGCAGGAATACTTCATGAACAAGCCTGAGTCGGTCGATTCGGTGCTGGCCATTGTCGGTGCCGGCGTGGGCGGCAACAGCCAGAATGGTGCACGGGCCTTCATCCGCCTCAAGCCCTGGGATGCGCGCACGGGGGCTGACCAGTCGGCCTCGGCCCTGGTGCGTCGTGCCAATGCGGACCTGTCCAAGATCCGTGGCGCGCGGGTGTTCCTGATGAACCCGCCGGCGGTGCGTGGCCTGGGTCAGAGTTCCGGCTTCGACCTCGAACTGAAGGACGTCGGTGGTGTGGGTCACGATGCCCTGTTGAAGGCACGCGACCAGTTCCTGCAGCTGGCGCGCAGCAATGCGCTGTTGGCCAACGTGCGCACCACCGGCCTGGACGATACGCCGCAGCTGCGCGTGGCCATCGATGACCGCAAGGCTGATGCGCTGTCGATTGCGACCTCCGATATCAATGCCACCCTGGCCACCGCCATGGGCGGTACCTATGTCAACGACTTCCTCAGCAATGGCCGGGTCAAGAAGGTCTATGTGCAGGGCGATGCGCCGTTCCGCATGCAGGCCGATGACCTCAACCGCTGGTATGTGCGCAACTCGGCCAGCCAGATGGTGCCGTTCTCGGCCTTCATGAGCAGCCAATGGACCTATGGACCGTCGCTGCTGGAGCGCTACAACGGCGTGTCTTCCTTCGAGATCGTCGGTGAACCGGCGGCCGGGGTGAGTTCGGGGACCGCCATGGCGGAGGTGGAAAAGCTGGTGGCGCAACTGCCGGCGGGCATCGGTTTCGAGTGGACCGGTTCGTCCTACCAGGAGCGGCTCTCGGGCAACCAGGCACCAATGCTGTATGCGATTTCCATCCTCTTCGTGTTCCTCTGCCTGGCAGCGCTCTACGAGAGCTGGTCGGTTCCCTTCGCGGTGATCCTCGCGGTGCCGCTGGGGATTGTGGGTACCGTGCTGCTCACCGGTGTCTTCGGCATGTCCAATGACGTGTATTTCCAGGTCGGCCTGCTGACCACGGTGGGCCTGTCGGCCAAGAACGCGATCCTGATCGTGGAATTCGCCAAGCAGTTGCACGAGTCCGGCAAGAGCCTGCGCGATGCCACGCTGGAGGCGGTGCAGCTGCGCCTGCGGCCGATCCTGATGACCTCGCTGGCGTTCATGTTCGGCGTCCTGCCACTGGCCCTGGCCAGCGGTGCCGGCTCGGCCAGCCGCCGTGCCATCGGTACTGGTGTGCTGGGCGGGATGCTGTCGGCCACCATGCTGGGCATCTTCTTCGTGCCCTTGTTCTATTACCTGATCGGCACCTGGCTGGACCGCCGCGCCGCGGCCAGACCGCGCCGGGATGACGATCACGCCATGCCAAAGGAGGGCCTGTGATGATGCGCCCGATGATCCACAACAAACACCTGCGCACCGTCCTGGCGCTGGCCCTGAGCGCTGCCCTGGCCGGCTGCGCCAACCTCGCGCCAGACTATGCGCAACCGGCCGCGCCGGTTCCGGCCAGCTGGTCGCAACAGGTCGATGGCAAGCCCTTGGTCACCAGTGGTTCGCGCGCTGCCGGCGAGATCGATGCCGACCAGTTGGGCTGGCGTGAGTTCTTCCTCGACCCGCGCCTGCAGCAGGTGATCGCCGCCGCGCTGGAGAACAACCGCGACTTGCGCGTGGCTGCCTTGAACATCGAGAAGGCGCGGGCCGAATATCGCATCGCCGATGCCGACCGCTATCCGGCCATCTCCGCCACCGGCACCAGCAGCGCCAGCCGCACGCCGTCCGAGTTATCCACCAGTGGCCGCGCCACGGTGACGCGCCAGCAGAGCGTTACCGTGGGCATCAGCGCCTACGAGCTGGATTTCTTCGGGCGCCTGAAGAACCTCTCCGATGCCGCGCTGGAGACCTATCAGTACCAGGTCGAGACCCGCCGCAGCACCCACATCAGCCTGGTGGCCGAGGTCGCCACGGCCTGGCTCACGCTGGCCTCCGATCGCGAGCGCCTGAAGCTGGCGCAGGACACCTATGCCAGCCAGTCACGTACCTTCGAACTGAGCCAGCGCAGTCACGAGATCGGCACCGTCTCCGGGGTCGACCTGGCCAGCCAGGAAGCCACCGTGGAAGGCGCCCGCGCCGACGTGGCCAGCTATACCAGCCAGGTGGCGCAGGATCTCAATGCCTTGCGTCTGCTGGTGGGCGCGGATGTCGATGCGACGCTGTTGCCCAGCGGCCTGCCGGAAACCGCCAGCGTGCTGCCCTCCACCCCGTCCGGCCTGCCTTCGGCAGTGCTGTTGCGTCGTCCGGACGTGCTGGCGGCCGAGCATACGCTCAAGTCCGCCAATGCCGATATCGGGGCGGCGCGTGCGGCCTTCTTCCCCAGCATTTCGCTCACTGCCGATGGCGGCACTGCCAGTCGTACGCTGGGGGGCTTGTTCAAGGCGGGCAGCGGCAGCTGGAGCTTCGTACCGTCCATCAACCTGCCCATCTTCAATGCCGGCAGCCTGCGCGCCAGCCTGGATGTGGCCAAGATCACCCGCAACATCGACGTGGCCAATTACGAGAAGGCCATCCAGACCGCCTTCCGTGAAGTGGCCGATGCGCTGGCCGTGCGCGCCACGCTGGATCAGCAACTGGATGCCCAGGGCAAGGCGACCGCCGCCAGCGACAAGGCATTCCGCCTGTCCGAGGCGCGCTACAAGAACGGCATCGACAGCTACCTCACGACGCTGGTGGCGCAGCGTACGCTCTATTCGGCGCAACAGACCCTGATTTCGCTGCGGCTGACCGAGCAGAGCAATCGCATCACTCTCTACAAGGTGCTGGGCGGTGGCTGGTACGAGCAGACCCAGCAGACCCAGCCCGCGTCGGCTTCGGCCTCGGTTGCGGACAAGGGGGCGCTCTCCTGATTGCGGGGGCCGGCTCACAAGATGAAACGCCGCGACCTGTTACCGGGTCGCGGCGTTTCTATTTCCATTTCTTCCTGGATCAGCGCAGACCGAGGCTGGCGCGCGCGGGCGTGATATCGATGGTGCGGTGTTCTCCATCCTCCTGCGCCGGCTGACCTTCCATCTGCGCTGCACTGAGCTTGAAGGCATCCACCAGGTGGTTCAGATGGTCGGCCTGCTGGCTCATCGATTGCGAGGCTGCTGCGGCTTGTTCGACCAGCGCGGCGTTCTGCTGGGTGTTTTCATCCAGACGCGCGATGGCGTGCTGCATCGCCTGGATGCCATCGGACTGCAGGCGACCTGCGGCGCTGATCTCGGCCACCACGGCGGTGACGCGCTGCACGCTGGTCACCACTTCCTGCATGGTGCCGCCGGCATGCTGCACCAGGCGACTGCCGTCGGCCACGCTGGCCACCGAACTGTCGATGAGGTGCTTGATCTCGCGGGCGGCGGCGGCCGAGCGTTGCGCCAGCGACCGGACCTCCGAGGCCACGACCGCGAAACCGCGTCCCTGTTCACCGGCACGCGCCGCTTCGACGGCGGCATTGAGCGCCAGGATATTGGTCTGGAAGGCGATGCCATCGATCACGCTGATGATGTCCACGATCTTGCGCGAGGAAGCATCGATCACGCCCATGGTCTCGACCACCTGCTGGACCACTGCGCCACCCTGGCTGGCGATCTCCGAGGCCGAGGCGGCCAGCGTCTCGGCCTGCTGCGCATTGTCGGCATTACGGCGCACCGCCTGGCTCAGTTCATCCATGGCGATCACCGTCTTTTCCAGGGTATCGGCCTGTTGTTCGGTGCGTTCCGACAGGTTCTGGTTGCCCATGGCGATTTCAGTCGAGGCGCTGGCGATGGTATGGGTCCCGCTGCGGACCTGCTGGACCAGCGAGGCCAGCTTGTCGCGCATGATGCGGATTTCATGGATCAGGCTGGAGCGGTCACCCGGTTCGGTATGGACGGGCGTGGCCAGTTCGCCGTCGGCGATGCGCCCGGCGATTTCCACCGCGTAGCGTGGTTCGCCACCCAGCTGGCCCAGCAGGCTGCGACGGATCAGCCACGCCGTGACGATCGAGACTGCGAGGATGATCGCGGCACACACCACGATCAGGCGCAGCGAGCTGTCGAACAGGGCTTCAGCGGCATCACTGGCCTGCTGGTTTTCACGTTGCACGGTCTTGAGCAGGGTGTCGATGTCGCTGACGATCTGGCGCCGCAGCGGGCTGCATTCCTTCACGAGGAACTGGCCATAGGCGTCCATCTGGCCGCTCTCGCGATAGCGGCGCGGCCGCTTCAGTTCGTCGGCCATGCTCAGCAGGCCGCTTTTGGCCTTCTCGAACTGGGCATTGCCCGCCATGACCGCGTCCAGCTGGCGCAGCGCTGCCAGGTAGATGGCCTTTTGCTCATCCAGCAGGGCCAGTTCGCGGGTGGCGTCGGCATCATCGCGGAAGATATAGGCGTTGCGGGCAGCGATGCCGGTCTGGTCCAGTGCCTCGCGGGCGATGTACAGCGGCTCCAGCTTGCTGGCGGTGACCTGGTTCTGGTAGCGCATCGCGCCGGAGATGG
The DNA here is from genome assembly GCF_022627865.1 of Herbaspirillum sp. C7C2. NCBI lineage: Bacteria > Pseudomonadati > Pseudomonadota > Betaproteobacteria > Burkholderiales > Oxalobacteraceae > Herbaspirillum > Herbaspirillum sp. C7C2. Next base: position 14,408 of record NZ_JABXGI010000035.1, on the reverse strand, counting down.
ACTGCATGCGGACCAGCGCGATGGCGATCAGCACCAGCATCAATGCGATGACGATGCCGAAGCCGAGACGCAGCTGGGTCCCGATCTTGAGCTTGCTCAGATGATTCATGGGATTGTGACTTTTCTTGTACGTGGAGTCCGGCTGTGGGGGCAGCGGAGGAGGAGGAGCAGGATTGCCTGCCGCGATGGCCGTTGGGGAGGGCGCGTTGCAGGTTCACTTTCCCGGTGGAAAAGATTTTAGATGAGAATAATTCCCAGCTCCAAGGACTTTCGGATGCGATCGTACGTTTATCTCATTTGATGCGAGTTAACGTTGTTTTGTTGAGAGATAGAGGATATATCGTGTGATTTTCCCGTGAGAATTGCCTACACTGTCGCGCTTTTGACGCGCCTTGTTCGCCATATAAATCCATTTGACAAGGCCTCGCCCGGCGGGAATAATCCGCAAGTGATACGACAACGTACAAGATCGTTTGCCACGATGGCATCTTGTCCGCGATGTCGCCGTTGAACCCGATTCCACAACAACAACGATGAGCAACCATCAGGAGACAGCCCGCATGAGCGCAGATTCCGATCGCGATGCGTGGCAGACCGCACGCTTTTCCCGCCTGTTGCTGACCGGCGCGGCCGGTGGCGTGGGCAAGCAGTTGCGCCCGCGCCTGGCATCCTTTGCCGACAGTGTGCGACTGGCCGACCTCGCCAGCGCCATGGAGGCGGCCGGCCCGGCAGCGCCACACGAGCAGGTACTGGGGTGCGACCTGGCCGACCGTGTTGCGGTCGATGCCATGGTGGCCGGCTGCGAGGCCATCATCCACCTGGGTGGGGTGTCGGTGGAACGGCCCTTCGAGGAAATCCTGGAAGCCAACATCAAGGGCGTCTTCCACATCTATGAAGCGGCACGCCGCCATGGCGTCAAGCGGGTCATCTTCGCCAGTTCCAACCACGTCACCGGTTTCTATCGCCAGGACCAGCGCATCGATGCGCATGATTTGCGTCGTCCCGACGGTTACTACGGGCTGTCCAAGTCCTATGGCGAAGACATGGCGCAGTTCTATTTCGACCGCTATGGCGTGGAGACGGTGAGCATCCGCATCGGTTCGATCTTCCCCGAGGCGACCAATCGCCGCATGCTGGCCAGCTGGATGAGCATGGACGATTTCGAGCAGCTGCTGCGCCGCTCGCTGTTCACCCCGGACGTCGGTCATACCGTGGTCTATGGCATGTCGGCCAATGCGCACACCTGGTGGGACAACCGTTACGCAGCCCATCTGGGCTATGCGCCCAAGGACAGTTCCGAGATCTTTCGTGCCAAGGTGGAAGCCCAGCCGCAGCCGGCCCCGGATGATCCGGTGGCGACCCTGCAGGGTGGTGCCTTCACGGCCGCCGGTCCGTTCGATCCCCTGGTCGGCTGAGCGGCAGGCCAGGTTTCTCTGTCCTGTCCCGGTAGCAAGGCAGTACCCAGTCATCGCAGTAGCGTAGTACCTCCCCGGCGGCGTGAAGTCCTTCACCCGCCAGACCTGAAAGCACTTGATGTGCAGCGCGTCGCCCCAGTGCGCGCCGGCCCGTCCCGCATGTAAGCGTTTGAGCAGCAGCTTGACCTGAATCGCAGCAAGGCAGCACCCGGTACACCGGGCCGCCCGCACGCAGCAGGATCGCGCACGCGTCGCACCGATGTCCGGTTTCCTTCCACCTTGATGGACCGGCAGCCATGAACTTTTCTCTGGATTTCTCGCCCCTCGCCCCCTATTGGCCGGTATTCCTGCGCGGCGCCTGGCTGACGTTAAGGATGACCAGCGTGGCCGTCATCGCCGGAGTGAGCGTGGGCATCTTCGTCGCGTTCGCCAAGAACAGCCGCAATCGCATCCTCGCCCAGCTGTGCAGCGCCTATATCGAGGTGGTGCGCAATACGCCCTTCCTGGTACAGATATTCCTCTTGTACTTCGGCCTGGCCAGCCTGGGCGTGCGCATGCCGACCTTCGCGGCGGCCACCCTGGCGATGGTGGTCAACATCGCCGCCTATGCGGCCGAGATCATCCGCGCCGGCATCGATTCCGTGCCGCGTGGCCAGATCGAGGCGGCGCAATGCCTGGGCCTGTCGACCTGGCGCATCCGCTGGCACGTGATGCTGCAGCCGGCCATCGAGCGCGTCTATCCGGCACTGACCAGCCAGTTCCTGCTGATGATGCAGGCCTCGGCGATGGCCTCGCAGATCTCGGCGGAAGAGTTGACGGCCATCGCCAATACCGTGCAGTCCGATACCTTCCGTTCGCTGGAGACCTATATCGTGGTGGCGCTGCTGTATCTGGTGCTGGCAGTGCTGGTCAAGCTGATCGCCTATGCCGTGGGCGAGACCATCTTCAAGCGTCGTCGTACCCTGCGTCGCGCCGCGGCCCAGGGCCGGCGCAGCCCGGTGAACGATCCGCCCGGCACGGCGCCACTGGTCCACACACCCTACGTGCATGCGGCCGTACGCCTGCGCGCCCGCACCGGTGGGAGGGTCTCATGATGGGCGGCTTTACCTGGACCTACTTCTTTTATCTGGTGCAGTCCATCGGCTGGACCCTGGTGCTCTCGGCGCTGGCCTTCGTGCTGGGCGGTGTCGGCGGTTTCCTCTTGATGCTGGCGCGCATCTCGCCTCGGGCCTGGCTGCGGCGCCCCGCCTTGCTCTTCATTGAGTGCATACAGGGCATTCCCCTGCTGATCCTGCTGTTCATCGTCTACTTTGGCTTGTCGGTCTACGGCCTGGTGCTGCCGGCGCTGGTGGCGGCCAGCATCGCCATGATGATCTATGCCAGCGCCTATCTGGGTGACATCTGGCGCGGTTGCGTGGAGGCCATGCCACGGCCGCAGTGGGAGGCTTCCGAATGCCTCTCGCTGACGCGCTGGCAGACACTGCGCCTGGTCATCATCCCGCAGGCGGTTCGCTTGTCTCTGCCACCCACCATCGGCTTCCTGGTGCAGCTGATCAAGATGACCTCGCTGGCCTCGGTGATCGGTTTCGTCGAACTCACGCATGCCGGGCAGATCATCAACAACTCGATCTTCCAGCCCTTCCTGGTATTCGTGCTGGTCGGAACCTTCTATTTCCTGCTCTGCTATCCCCTATCGCGCTGGAGCGCATCCATGGAGAGAAAACTCAATGTCGGCAATCGTTAATCCGGAGACGGTGACGCACCTGCGTCCCGTGGCGCCCGCCCAGGAGGTGCAGCCCGTCATCGTCAGGCTTGATCAGATCTACAAGAGCTTCGGCGACAACCAGGTCCTGAAGGGGGTGTCCTTCGAGGTGGCGCGCGGCGAAATGATCGCCATCATCGGCGCTTCGGGCTCGGGCAAGAGCACGGCGCTGCGCTGCATCGACCGGCTCGAGACCATCGACTCCGGCAGCATCGAGGTGGCCGGCATCCGTGTCGATGATCCGCAGGTGGACCTGCATCGCCTGCGCCGCGAGGTGGGCATCGTCTTCCAGAGCTACAACCTGTTCCCCCACCTGAACGTGCTGGAGAACGTGATGCTGGCCCTGCGCCACGTCAAGCAGCAGGACAAGGCCGAGGCGCGGCGCGTGGCGCTGGCGGCGCTGGCCCAGGTCGGGCTGGACGAAAAGGCCGCAGCCTATCCCGAACAACTCTCTGGTGGTCAGCAACAGCGCGTGGCCATTGCGCGTTCGCTGGCGATGTCGCCCAAGGTGATGCTGTTCGACGAGGTCACCTCGGCGCTGGACCCGCAACTGACCGGTGAAGTGCTGCGCGTGATGGAAGACCTGGCCGCCAACGGCATGACCATGCTGCTGGTGACGCACGAGATGAACTTCGCCAAGCGCGTGGCCGACCGCATCATCTACATGCATCAGGGCCGGGTCTGGGAAGTCGGCCCCGGCGAGATGCTGGACCATCCCCATACCCCCGAACTGAAGGCTTTCCTGGCTGCCGACCTGTAGCCCAACGACGTCCCTTGCTGCTTCACCCATATCTATAACGGAGACTCAACATGCCCCTGCCATCCTTCTACCGCTGGACCCATACCACCATGGCCCTTGTCCTGCTCGGCCTGGCCACCCAGAGCGCACTGGCCGACCAGCTGGACGATATCCGCAAGGCCGGCAAGATCCGCATTGCCACCACCATCAGCACACCCTTGTTCGGTTTCACCGACGACAAGCTGCAACTGGCCGGTTCCGATGTCGACGCCGCGCGGCTGCTGGCACAGGACCTCGGTGTGCAGCTGGAGCTGGCCGGCGTCACCAATGCCGCCCGCGTGCCGACCCTGCAGGCCAATCGCGCCGACATCGTGGTGGGCTCGCTGTCGATCACGCCGGAGCGGCAGAAGGTCATTGATTTCTCGGTACCCTATGCGGTCATCAGTCTCATCATCGGTGGTCCGCGGAGTATGGCCGTCAAGGATTACGCCGGCCTTGCCGGCAAGCGCGTCGGCGTCACCCGCGCCACCCCCAATGACACCCTGACCACGCAGAACGCCAAAGGCGCCGAGGTGGTGCGCTATGAAGACGACGCCACCCTGATCACCTCGATGGTGACCGGTCAGATCGACCTGTTCTCCAGCACGCCGTCCAACCTGCAGGAGATGCAGAAGAAGGCAGCGGACAAGAATCTGGAAATGAAATTCGAGCAGAAGGCCTTCGACCTGGGCATCGCCATGAACAAGAACCAGCCGCGCCTGAAGGAATGGATCGACAATTGGGTGCGGACCAACCAGAAGAACGGCAAGCTCAATGCCATCTACAAGAAATACCACGGCCGCGACCTGCCACAGGCGACCCAGAATCCGCAGTAGGCGAGGGCGGACATAGGACGCGTCAGGTTTGCCTGAACAAAAGGACCGGGACAATTCCGGTCCTTTTGTTTTTCTTGGCTCGCTTTTGGCGATGCCTGGCGTCGATCAGCCGCCCTCGAAGATGCGCAGCCGCGCCAGGCCGATATGTCGGCGCATGGCCGCTTCGGCCCGTTCGCGCGAACCCTCGGCGATGGCCTGGACAATGGCCTGGTGCTCATCGTCGATGGTCTGGATGCGCACACTGTCCTGGGGCGAGCCCAGATTCCGGGCCAGCTCCATGCACTGGCGTATCGGTCCCAGCGCATGCTCGATGGTGGAGATGAAGAAGGGGTTGCGGCTGGCGCGGGCGATGGCCATGTGCAGCGCCAGGTCTTCCTCGACCCCGGTCTGGCCCTTCAGTTGCGCACTGCGCAGAGCTTGCAAGCAGGCGTGCATCAGGCCCACGTCGTCTTCCTGACGCGCCAGGGCGGCGATGCCGGCCGCGCCCACTTCCACGCATTCCCGAAAGGCGTAGTAGCGCTCCATGTCGTGGATGCTGGCGATCTGCGCCGGTACGCTGTTTTGCAGGGACGGCAGGCGCTGCACATAGTTGCCGGAGCCGCGGCGCGATACCACGATGCCCTCCGAGCGCAGCCGCGACAGCGCCTCGCGCACCGTGGTGCGGGAGGCCTGGTAGCGCTGCGCCAGTTCCACCTCGGTCGGCAGGCGGCGGTTCTCGCCCAGTTCGCCGCGCAGGATGGCGGCGATGATCTGCTTGCAGATATGTTCTGAGCGGCTGAGCTGGCCGGGTGCTGGCGTTGGAGCGGGGAGCGGCGGTGTGCGGGATTCTGACATGTACGATGACTGCTGCCGTTGAGTTCTTCTCCGGACACTATGAAGGACTCGCCCTGGCTGTGCAAGCCAGCGCGGCCAAAAGCTGTTGCAATTCGTGCAACCGAGCCGAAAACCGCTTTAAAAGCGCTTCCAGGCTGGGAAGTGGCGCGAATTCGGTTGACTTCATGGACGTCGATCATTAAAGTTGTCCACCTGCATTCAAAATTAGTCGGACTAATTGCACTTTAACTTATACGACATCGTATAATTGCAGCCATAAAAAAGACAACAGCAGTCAGTGTGGAGACCGGTATGAAACCAAGACCTGCCTAGCCTTCTCAAGCCTCCGCCCGTCCTCAGGACGGCCGGGACTGTATCCCTGCGCGTCATCCACCGTCGTCCGGCCTGTCCGGCGCCGCGCGCAGCAGGGACGGCCCGCTGCAGTACTGCCCATTTGAATAAAAATCCTTTTGGAGACGCCATGAAGTACGTAAGAGGAATCCGCTGGTACATGGTCACCCTGGTGACCCTGGCCCTGATCGTCAATTACCTGGCCCGCAATACGCTGTCGGTGGCCGCACCGACCATGATGAAAGAGCTGGACATGAGCACCCAGCAGTATTCCTACATCGTGGTGTCGTGGCAGATCTGCTATGCCCTCATGCAGCCGGTGGCGGGCTACATCCTTGATGCGGTGGGGACCAAGATCGGTTTCGGCATCTTCGCGCTGGCCTGGTCGCTGGTGTGCGCCGCCGCTGCCATGGCCACCGGCTGGCAGAGCCTGGCCTTTTTCCGGGCGCTGCTGGGCGTGACCGAGGCGGCTGGCATCCCGGGCGGGGTGAAGGCTTCCACCGAGTGGTTCCCCGCCAAGGAGCGCTCGGTGGCCATCGGCTGGTTCAACATCGGTTCCTCCATCGGCGCCCTGTGCGCGCCGCCCCTGGTGGTGTGGACCATCCTGCACGGCGGCTGGCGCATGTCCTTCGTGGTGGTGGGCGTGCTGGGGGTGATCTGGTTCGTGTTGTGGATGCTGTTCTACAAGAACCCGCGGGATCAGAAGCTGCTGTCGCCGGAAGAACGTGCCTACATCCTGGACGGCCAGGAAAAATCGCCCGAGAAGGTGCAGCGCGAGAGCTGGACGCTCATCGTGCGCAGCCGCAACTTCTGGTCGATCGCCGTTCCGCGCTTCCTCTCGGAGCCGGCCTGGCAGACCTTCAATGCCTGGATTCCGCTGTACATGGCGACCGAGCGCCACATGAACATCAAGGAAATCGCCATGTTCGCCTGGTTGCCCTTCCTGGCCGCCGACATCGGTTGCGTGCTGGGTGGCTACCTGAGCCCGTTCTTCCACAAGCATCTCAATGTGTCACTGTTCACCTCGCGCAAGCTGGTCATGCTGGTGGGCAGCCTGGCCATGATCGGGCCGGCCTGCGTGGGCTTCGTGGATAGTCCCTATGTGGCTATCGCGCTGCTGTCCATTGGTGGTTTCGCCCACCAGACGCTGTCGGGCGCGCTGTATTCGATCACTTCCGACGTCTTCACCCGCAACCAGGTGGCGACCGCCACTGGCTTGACCGGCATGAGTGGCTACCTGGGGGCGACCTTGTTCACCCTGCTGTTCGGCATCCTGGTCACGCAGATCGGCTATGGCCCGCTGTTTGTGCTGCTGGCGGTGTTCGATCTGGTCGCCGTGGCGGTGGTGTTTGCGTTGGCTCGACCGCGCGCGCAGGCGCTGGCCTGACGGTATCGCAGGCGAGAGTGGGACAGGGGCGGCGTCGAGAGGCGCCGCCCCTTTTTCATGGGTCATGAGACCCGCAAGCCCGGATCAACTTGCCAATGGCGGACGCTGCAACGCTACCCATTCCTGCACGGCCGGCCGTTGCCACTGGACCTGCGCGTAACGGAGCAGGGCCTCTGGCACCGGGTCACCGTGCAGGGCCAGCCGGTTGAGCATCAGCGCCAGGTCGGTATCGGCAATGCTCCATCCATCGAACAGACTGGACGCACCCGGCGCCAACAGGCTCTCGGCAAAGCGGAACAGGCGCGCCGCCGCCGCCTGGCCCGCCGCCGTCAGCGGCGCCTTCTTGGCGCCATAGAACAGCACCTGCGTATTGCGCTCTTCACGAATCGGCATCAGGTCGCTACGCAGCCAGGCCTGCACCTGTCGCGCCCGTGCGCGCTGCGCGGGGTCTTGCGGATAGAGCCGCGGGCCGGCGAAGACCTCATCCAGGTATTCGGTGATGGCCGAGGACTCCGATAGCGCCAGCGTGCCGTGCAGCAGCGTCGGCACGCGCGCCGTCAGCGACAGCTCGGCATAGGCCGGTGCCAAGTTGGCGGCGGCGTCGAGATCCACGGTCTGCAACGTGAAGGGCAACTGCTTCTCGCGCAGGGCCACGAAGACCGACATGGCGTAGGGACTGGCGTATTGCGCGTCGGCGTACAGCTGCAGCGCCTTGTCGGCGGTGGCGGGGAAGGCGCCGCCTATCTGGAGTCCGGTAAAACTGTTTTGCATGAGTACCTCTGGAAGAACGGTTGATGAAAGCCGTTCCGCCGGCGCTGCCGGGCGAGGTCTGAAAGGGAAAACACTGCTGCGATCCAGTCCCGCCAGGCGATCCGCCGGACGGGACGTGACATCCCCGTCAGCGGAGATGCCGTTTTTTGGTATTCAGCCCGCACGCGCGCAGGCCTGCCGCCGGGAGGGCAGTGGACTTGCGGGTGATGGATCGCTTCAGATTCATGGTGCGGGAAGTGATGGGCTGAGTGACGATAGTAAACGAGATCTCCTCAGGATTTCAAACCATCTGTCTGAAATCCGCACAAGTCGCACCACACTCCCTCCTTCGCTCCACCTCTCCGGCTGCATACATCAGTCGTATCCGACCTTGTTGCGCAGTTTTCTCGAACAATTTTTGCCCTTATCACCTTGGTTTGCGTAACCAGGATGGTTACCATGCACATGGAAAAGCACACGCCTCACCGCAAGCTGTATCAAATCCATTCACTGCTCGCCCAGGGGCGAATCCGCAAAACTGCGACGGCCCTCCTGGGCGCCGCAGCATTGGGCATGGACGAATCGGAGATGACCGCAGTGGTGGCAGCGCTCAAGAGCAGTGATTTCTACAAGAGCATGACCAGCCACCTGGATCACCGGATCTGGCATGACGTGTACTGCCCGCTGACCCGTCATGGCGTGCTGTACATCAAGCTGACCGTGCTGGATGACGTATTGATCGTATCGTTCAAGGAGAGATGAGATGAACTGTCCCAGTTGCGGCGGTGCCGAGATGGTCCGCGCCACCCGAGACCTGCCCTATACCTATAAGGGCGAGACGACCCTCATCGGGGGCGTGACAGGTGACTATTGCCCGCTCTGCGGTGAATGCCTGCCCCTGCCTGCGGAGGAAGAAAGAGTCTCTTCCGAGGCACTGGCCTTCAACAAGGAGGTCAATGCCGGCCTCATCGATCCTGCCGAGATCCTCGAGGCACGCGAGCTCCTGCAGTTGGGCCAGCGCGAAGCCAGCCTGCTGTTCGGCGGCGGCATCAATGCCTTCAACCGTTACGAGGCCGGGAAGATCAAGCCACCACGCGCATTGGTATTGTTGCTGCGCCTGCTGCGCAAGCATCCGGATTTGCTGGCCGAGGTAAGGGCCGGGACGAACGATGCAGCGCGCCCGCCCCATATACTGGAAATCCGGGAACCACGGGCCGCCCGGCTGACCCAGGGTCGACGCAAGTAGCGTCCCGGAAGCTGCCGCTAGCGAATCTCCGCGCTATACCTGAACTTGCTCGCCGCACCCCTGGACTGCCGCCACTCCAGCGGTGTTCCGTCCGAACCGAAGGCGATGCGTTCGATCACCACTACCGGCGTCTTTTCCTTCAAGCCCAGCAGGCGCGCCTGCGCCGCCGTCACCGTTTCCACTGTCAGGGTCTCGCGGGCCGAGGCCACGATCAGGCCGCATTCACGTTCATACAGCGGATAGAGCAGGTCGCCAAAATCTTCCGGCGCCTTGTCGGTCAGGGCCTTGAACCGCTGGGCGCAGAGATAGATGTTCTCGGCCAGCACCGGTTGATCGTCCACCGTGCGCAGGCGCAGCAGTTCTATCACCCGGGCATGGGGCTTGAGGTGCAGGGCCTCGGCCACCTGACGTGGCGCCTCGATGATCTTGCGGCCGACGATGACGCTCCTGGGCGCCAGCGGTTGCCCCTCGGCGGATTCGAAACGGAAGAACCGGAACAGGGAATTGTCGAAGCGCGCCTTGCGCACGAAGGTCCCCCGGCCATGCGTACGCTCCACCAGCCCTTCGGCGATGAGTGTTTCGATGGCGCGGCGCACCGTTCCCACTGCCATCTGATGGGTCTGGCTGAGTTCCGCTTCCGACGGAATGGCTTGACCCGGTTGCCACTTCTGGGCGCGGATCTGCGCGGCCAACAGGTCGCGCAACTGGAGATAAAGCGGCAGGCGCCCATCGACGGACTGGTCAGGCATGGTGGAACTGGCCTTGCATGGATGAAAGGGGCTCAGTCTACCCGTGGCGCGGCTTGCCCACAACGGCGGGGTGAACAGTGCAGCCCAGCCCTGGCAGGTACAGTGCCGCCGGCATTGTCTTGTGGCCGCATCACGCAGATCATGCCTGCATCCCATGACAGCTACCCGATGCGGCCTGCCAGGAGAGATTGCACCACGAGCGGATGAGGATTGTTGAGGCCATTTGCCTGTGTTATCTTACGCCAACTCATATATATGTCTATATGAGTAATCAACGAGATAATTCAATCAGCTTCGCGCTTCCGTTCATCCCTCCCCAGCCATTGCCGGGAGGGGATCGCACCGGTTGCGCGCCTTCAGCTTAGAGGACGAGACAATGTTTTCATGGTATCGGCAGGTGACTGCCAAGGAACGCAAGACCTTCTGGGCCTGCTTCAGCGGATGGGCGCTGGATGCGCTGGACGTGCAGATGTTCAGCCTGGCCATTCCGGCGCTGATCGCGGCCTTTTCCCTCAGCAAGGCCGATGCCGGCCTGATCAGCGGCGCCACGCTGGTGGCCTCGGCCATCGGCGGCTGGTTTGCCGGCGCCCTGTCGGACCGTTACGGCCGCGTCAAGACACTGCAGATCACCATCATCTGGTTTTCGCTGTTCACCTTCCTGAGCGCCTTTGCCCAGAGCTATCCGCAACTGCTGGTGTTGAAGGCCTTGCAAGGTTTTGGCTTCGGCGGCGAATGGGCGGCCGGTGCCGTGCTGATGGCCGAGACCATCCGCGCCGAACATCGAGGCAAGGCCATGGGCACGGTGCAAAGCGCCTGGGCCGTCGGCTGGGGCGGTGCGGTGTTGCTGTTCTCGGTGCTGTTCTCGCTGCTGCCGCAGGAAATGGCCTGGCGCGTGATGTTCGTCATCGGTCTGTTGCCGGCACTGCTGGTGGTGTACGTGCGCCGTTCGGTGCCGGAAACCGATGCCTTCCTGGCCGGCCGCAAGGCCGCTGCCGGCAAGCCTGCAGCCAGCACCCTGCTGGGCATCTTCCGCCCCGACGTGCTGCGCCTGACCATTATCGGCAGCCTGCTGGGGGTGGGCGCCCATGGTGGTTACTACGCGCTGATGACCTGGCTGCCGACCTACCTCAAGACCGAGAAGCACCTGTCGGTGCTCTCCACCGGGGGCTATCTGGCGGTCATCATCGTCGCCTTCTGGTGTGGTTGCATCGCCAGTTCGCAATTGCTCGACCGCATCGGTCGCCGTCGTACCGTGGCTTCGTTTGCCATCTGCTGCGTGCTGACCGTGCTGTGCTACATCTTCCTGCCGCTGACCGACACGCAGATGCTGGTCTGCGGTTTCCCGTTGGGCTTCTTTGCAGCCGGTATTCCGGCCAGCCTGGGTGCGCTGTTCAACGAACTGTATCCGAGCGGCATCCGCGGCACCGGGGTCGGTTTCTGCTACAACTTCGGTCGCGTGGCCTCGGCCGGCTTCCCAGTGCTGGTGGGTCACATGAGTGACTCGATGCCGCTGGGCCAGGCCATCGGCATCGATGCCGCCATCGCCTATTCGCTGGTGGTGGTGGCCGTGCTGATGCTCCCTGAAACCAAGGGCCGCAGCATGGAAACGGCAGCATGAGCAAAGCGGCCAGCACCACCGGCCTGCGCATCGACACCCACGCGCACGTGTTTGCGCGTGGCCTGCCGATGGCTGATGGCCGTCGCTACACCCCGGCCTACGACATCACCGTGGACGAATACCTGGCCCGGCTGGATGCCCTGGGCATGAGTCACGGCGTGCTGGTGCAGCCGAGTTTCCTGGGCAGCGACAACAGCTACATGCTGCAGGCCATCGCCCGCGCACCGGATCGTCTGCGCGGCATCGCCATGGTCGAGCCCGATATCGGCGAGCAAGCCCTGCTGGCCTTGCAGCAAGGGGGCGTGGTCGGCGTGCGTTTCAACCTGGTGGGAGGCGCACCGCTGCCGGATTTCAAGGGCGCCTGGCGCGACACCCTGCGGCATATCGCGCAACTGGGCTGGCAGGTCGAGATCCATCGCGAGGCGGTGGACCTGCCGCAGGTGCTGGAGCCCTTGCTGGAACTGGGCATGAAGGTCGTGGTGGATCATTTTGGCCGGGTCGATCCGGCCCTGGGCGTGGACGATCCAGGTTTCCGGTACCTGCTCTCCACCGGTGCTTCGCGCCTGGTGTGGGTGAAGCTGTCGGCGCAATACCGCAATGGCGGCAGTGAGGGTGGTGCGCATTTTGCGCGTCAGGCCTGGCCGCTGTTGCGCCAGCATCTGGGGCCGGAGCGCCTGCTCTGGGGCAGCGACTGGCCGCATACCCAGCACGAGAGCATGACCGACTATGCCGACAGCTGGCGGCGATTCGAGGATCTGGTGAGCGATGAGCAGGACCGTCGTCTCATCACCGGCAAGACAGCGGCGCAGTTGTTCGACTTCGCCTGAGTCTGCCGACATGGAGGGCCGGCCGCTCGGGCGGCCCCTCCAGGACCCAGTCCGTGACACGGGCTGGGTCCTTTTGTTTTGCGCAAGAGGAAATATCGAAAAGCCAATCTTCTCAGGCCTTCGGATTTTCTCCGTGACCGATTGGTGGGGTTGGACAGGAAAGGGATATCTCAATGAAATGGTTCATGGACAGGAAGATCGCAACCAAGCTGTTGCTCTCCTTCGTCACGGTGCTGGGGCTGATGACGGCGCTTGGCATCTTCTCGCTGTATCAGATGGACAAGGTCAATGACACGGCCACCGAAATCGCCCACAAGTGGGAACCCAGCATACGCATCAGCCTGATGCTGGAACGCACGCTGGTGCGGGTGCGCTCCACCGAGTTCCAGCACATCCTGGGCAACCAGGAAACCATGGCGACGCTGGAAAAGGCACTGGCCGACCGCTACAAGGAATTCAGCAGCCTGGAAGAGCAATACCGCAAGCTCGACCTCACCCCGGAGCAGGCCAGCACATTCGACCAGCTCAGCAAGACCCTGGCCACCTATCTCGTCGAGCACAAGAAGATCATCGCGCTGTCCCACGACAATCACAAGGAAGAGGCGCTGGCTCTGACCAAGGGTGACTCGCTGAAGGCCTATCGCGCCATCGAAAAGCAGTTCTCGACCCTGCGCCTGGCCAACATCGAGCAAAAGGAAGCCGCCAACACCGAGGCTGACCGCGTCTACAACACCTCGCAGAACTGGATCATCGGCGTGCTGGCCGCCGGCATCCTGATCGGCCTGATACTGGCCGTGACCATCGCCCGGGTGGTGGCGGGACCCCTGGTCGAGGCCCTGCAACTGGCACGTCGCGTGGCCGACAATGACCTGACCGGTCAGGTCAAGGTGCACGGCCGTGACGAGACCGGCCAGCTGATGCTGGCGCTGAACCACATGACCGAGAGCCTGGGCACGATGGTGGGCGAGGTGCATCGCAGTATCGCCATCATCAATACCGCTTCCGGCGAAATCGCCAGCGGCAATGCCGACCTCTCATCGCGCACCGAATCGCAGGCTTCCAGTCTGGAAGAGACCGCCTCGGCCATGGAAGAACTGACCTCCACCGTGCGCCAGAACGCCGACCACGCGCATCAGGCCAACGAGCTGGTGGCAACTTCCTCACGTCTGGCCAGCGAGGGTGGCGAGGTAGTCGACCGCGTCGTGCAGACCATGGGCGAGATCCGCCTGGGTTCCTCGCGCATCGCCGACATCATCGGCGTGATCGACGGCATCGCCTTCCAGACCAATATCCTGGCGCTCAATGCGGCCGTGGAAGCGGCCCGTGCCGGTGAACAGGGACGCGGTTTCGCGGTGGTGGCCACCGAGGTGCGCAGCCTGGCGCAGCGCTCGGCCGCGGCAGCGCGCGAGATCAAGGAACTGATCGAAGGATCGGTGCAGCAGGTAGCCACCGGCGCGGACCTGGTCGACCAGGCCGGCAAGACCATGCACGAGATCGTCGATTCGGTGGCCCGCGTGGCGACCCTGATGAACGAGATCGCGGTGGCCAGCCGGGAACAGAGTCGCGGCATCGACGAGATCAACCATGCCGTCACGCAGATGGATGAAGGCACCCAACAGAATGCCGCGCTGGTGGAGGAGGCGGCTGCCGCAGCCCACTCCCTGCGCGACCAGACCGACCAGCTGGCCGGCCTGGTGGGACGTTTCCGCCTGCGCAACGGCGAGCGCGTGCTGCTGCCGGCATAAGCCGCGCGGCCGTCACGCTGCCATCCCGTCACGGCCTGCCGGACGGGATTTTTTTGGTTCATCGCAGATTTCCGGGGAACGCGGCTTTGATTTTGAGGAAGAAGTACTCCTCATCTCGATAGCCGTATGCC
>NZ_JABXGI010000034.1:0-31208 GCF_022627865.1 Herbaspirillum sp. C7C2 | reverse complement strand
CATACGGCTATCGAGATGAGGAGTACTTCTTCCTCAAAATCAAAGCCGCGTTCCCCGGAAATCTGCGATGAACCTTTTTCTTGGGTGACAGAATCGTCACCGTTTCAGGCAAGCAGCCATTGGCCATGGCGCCTGATTTCCTCATGCATGGCATCCGGCGCCAGATCGAGATCACCCGGCCAGGTCACGACGCCATCGACGACCTGGACCCGCCGGAACTGTTCCTGATCTCGCAGCGGCGCGAAGACGCCCCGGAAGAAACTGGGGAGGAATCTGACCGCACCTGCCACTCCATCGCTGAAGCGAACCTGTAACGCATATTCGCCGGAAATACTGACTTCAATCACGTCCCATTCCATGTCATCACTCCAATGGCGCAATCGGCTTGGGTGCCTTCAAGTTCTGGCAAAGCATCCAGTCTTCCATCAGTTCTATCTGATGCAATTCGGCCCAATCCAGCACAAGCTCCAGCGCTCTCCGGGGTAACTCCCCTTCAATAAGCAGCAATTTTTTGAGGTCGATCACCGCCTTGTACTCGGCATAGCGCACATGAAAATGCGGAGGCGAATGATCTCGGTAAAACATCTGAATCACAAGTCCATAAAACGTACTGATCGTCGGCACGGGATCACCTTCAGCTACATCGGTGTGTCCCGACTTGATGAATTCCCTCCGACCCTGATTCTACACAAGCACCGCAGCGGGGTGAGCTATTCCGGCCATTGCCAGAGATGCTAGGGCCTGTTCACACTAAATCTGCGAGATTTATGTGAACAGGCCCTAACTCGAACACTGCCCACCCTGCCCCGCCTGCAAAGCGCGCACGCCATCGGCAATCGCCTGCGCTGCCTGCGCGACGGCCTTCTGGGTGGCGGCGACCACGTCGGCATTGGCGCCACCGTTGACCGGCTCCACGACCGTCAGGCGACAGGCGCCGCTGCGGCGGTCGTCGGAGCGGGTGATGGTCCAACCGAAGGCGGCCTGGACGCGTCCACCGCGGGCGGCATCGAAATCGCGTAGTTCGACATTGATCCGATAACTGGCCTGGTCAGCCGGGCGACCGCCCCGCGAGACGTCGATGGCGCCCAGGCGCGCGGCCACGCCGGCGGCCAGGGCATCGCGCAACTCATTGTTGAAGGGCGAGGACCAGCGGTCCTGCTCCAGCACCTCCAGTCGGGTGGCATCGCTGCGCACCACCAGTTGCGGACGGGCCAGGCGGTCGGGTACCGCCACCGGCATCACCTCGATGAAGGTCTGCGGCCCCTGGCTGGCGGTGCGTACCGCCGGCGCGCTGTCGGCCGGGCTGGCCAGAGTGTAGAACGTCGCGGGCGGCGAACTGCCGCAAGCGGCCAGCAGTGACGCCACCAGGGCGGCCGCGGCCAGGGTCTTGGGAGAGAGGCTGTTCCTGTTGTGCATCATGGCTCCTGTTTGCCCCGGATCAGCGATTCCGGATGCTGTTGCAGGTAATCGGTCAAGACGCGGATCGAGGCCGCGGCCTTGGACAGTTCCTGCATGGTCTGGCGAATGTCCTGCTGCAGGGGCGCGTCGTCGGACAAGGTGCGCTCGGCCGCATTGAGGGTCTTGCGAGCATCCTTCATGGCCGCCTGCATCTCGGGCGCGATGTCGTTGTTGATGCGCGCAGCGGTCTGCTCGGCGGTCGACAAGGTCTTGTTCAAGGTCTTCAGGGTGGTCTGCAGATCGCGACCGATCTCGTCGAACGGTACCTTGGAGAGCTTGCCGGCGATATCCGAGAGCTGCTGCTGCAATGCGTCCAGGCTGCCCGGGATGGTCGGCAACTCCAGCGGCACTTTCTCAGGATCGATCTGCGCCGGTTTGGCCTTGGGGAAGAAGTCGATCGCCACGTACAACTGGCCGGTCAGAAGGTTGCCGTTGCGCAGCTGGGCGCGCAGGCCGCGCTTGACCAGCAGACGCAGCAGTTGCGCATTGGAGCGGCGCTCCTCGCCGGTCTCTTCGTGGAAGCGACGGCCGAGGCGGTCCGGATAGATCTGCACCAGCACCGGCATGCGGAATTCGCGGCGCTCGCGGTCGTACTCGACGCCGATGCTCTTGACCTCGCCCAGCACCACGCCACGGAAATCGACGGTCGCGCCCGGCTGCAGGCCACGCAGGGACTGGTCGAAATACAACAAGGCCGTCTGCGGCACGCCATCGGGCTCCTTCATGGCAGCGCTTTCGTCTTCGACCAACGGATATTCAGAACCTTCCTTGGCCGGTGCACTGACGCGATCTTCATCGCGGTCACGGAAGGCGATGCCCCCCAGCACCACCGTCGACAGCGCCTGGGTATGCAGCTTGAAGCCGCTGGCATTGAGTTCCATGTTGAAGCCGCTGGCATGCCAGAAGCGCGAAGCCTGGGTGACGAACTTGTCGTAGGGGGCATTGACGAAGATGCGCAGGGTCACGCCACGTCCATCCGAATCGAGGTCATAGGCCACCACCTGACCCACCTTGATACGCCGGTAGAAGATGGGGGAACCGATATCGAGCGAGCCCAGGTCGTCCGTATGCAGCACGAACTGGCGACCCGAGGCATCCCGCGTGACGATGGGCGGCTGCTCCAGGCCGACGAATTCCTTCTTGGTCTCTTCCGAGACACCGGCATCGGCACCGATATAGGCGCCCGAGAGCAAGGTGCCCAGCCCCGAGATGCCGGAGGCGGCGATGCGCGGGCGCACCACCCAGAAACGCGTGTCTTCGGCATTGAAGCCGGAGGCTTCCTGATTGAGCTGGATGCCCACCAGCACGTGCGAGCGGTCGGCGGCCAGCTTCAGGGTCTGCACCTGGCCGATTTCCACATCCTTGTACTTGACCTTGGTCTTGCCGGCTTCCAGGCCCTCGGCCGAGCGGAAGCTGACCGTGACCACCGGGCCACGCTCGACCAGGATCTTGGCCACCAGCGTCAGCCCGACGATGGCCGCGATGATGGGAATGAGCCAGACCAGCGAGGGCAGCCAGTTGCGCTGGCGCGTGCGCCGGGGCTGCAGCAGCGCCGGTTTGTCCTGGGGGGTGTCAGGTGGGGTCATGCGGGTTCCTGTTTCTTGTTGACAGTTGAAATCGGGGGGGCATCGTCCCAGATCAGGCGAGGATCGAAGGAGAGCGAGGCCAGCATGGTCAGAACCACCACCGCACCGAAGGCGGCAATGCCGATGCCGGCGTGGACGTTGGCGAAACCGTGGATCTTGACCAGCCCGGTCAGCACCGAGACCACGAACACGTCCAGCATGGACCAGCGTCCGATGGCTTCCACCAGTCGATACAGCTTGGCCCGTTGCAGGCGCTGCCAGCGGCTGCGGCGGCGCGCCGAGATGACCAGGATGCCCAGCGCCACCAGCTTGAACAGCGGCACCAGGAAACTGGCCACGAAGACCACCAGCGCCAGTCCCCATTCGCCCGAGGTCCAGAAATAGATGACGCCGGAGAGGATGGTGTCGCGCTGTTCATCCAGCAGGGTACTGGTGACCATCACCGGCATCATGTTGGCCGGGATGTACATGATGCAGGCCGCGATCAGCAGCGCCCAGGTGCGGGTGAGACTGTCGATCTTGCGCACGTGCAGCGGCGCGTGGCATACGCCGCAGTGCTCGTGCTCGGTGGCGCCTTGCCAGACCGTGCCGCAGTGGTGGCAGCCGATGACGCCCTGCGAGGCGGCGTCCGCCACCTGCAGGTCTTCATCTTCGGCCAGGGTGGCGCTGGCCGGTTCATGGGCGCGGCTCATGCGCCTGCTCCCTGGTCACCGAACTGCTCGGCCTGCTGCTGCTCCCACAGATGCCACAGATAGCGCGGATTGAACGACACCACCACCGTCAGCAGCACCGTCAGGCCACCGAAGGACCACAGCGCCGGGCCGGGAATCACCTCGGCCATGTTGGACAGCTTGATCAGCGCCACCAGGATGCCCAGCATGAAGACTTCGATCATGCCCCACGGCCGCGCCGCCTGCATCAGCCGTAGCAGCAGCACGAAGCCGGGCGGCCGGGTCGCACGCGCCGCCGGCAGCAACAGGTAAAGCAGCACGCCCAGCTGGATCAGCGGGAACAGCAGGGTCGTGGCCAGCACCAGCAGCGCCACTTCCGACATGCCATCACGGGTGAGCGCGACCACCGCGCCGATCAGGGTGGTCTGGCTGGACAGGCCCTGCAGTTCGATGGTCACGATGGGGAAGAC
The DNA here is from genome assembly GCF_022627865.1 of Herbaspirillum sp. C7C2. Lineage (NCBI taxonomy): Bacteria > Pseudomonadati > Pseudomonadota > Betaproteobacteria > Burkholderiales > Oxalobacteraceae > Herbaspirillum > Herbaspirillum sp. C7C2. The sequence goes on along the minus strand of NZ_JABXGI010000034.1, from coordinate 27,023 downwards.
ATTGGCGATCACGAACAGGATCAGCGCGCCCACCGTCAGCGGCAGCAGGTGCTGCAGGCGCTTGCCGGTATCGCGCTCAAGCTCGGCCCCGCAGCGCAGGCAACGGGCGATCTCGCGCTCCCCGAGCGGCATGCGCTGGTAGACGGCGTCGCATTCTTCGCAAACGATCAGGTCCGGGCGTTTCTGCATGGATGAGGATAGTCCCGCGGGCGGGTGCTGTTGTTATAGTTTCTGCAAGGACAACTGACGGGCATGGTGGCACCATTGCAGGGCTTGCGTTGGAGCGCAATCGGGCAGCGGCGTTCCATCCGCACCACCGTTTGCGGGCCCGCCGCGTGAAGATAAATGACCTAATGGTCATTTGCCAGACGATTGTAGCAACAAATTTATTTCAATCCGGCAGGCTTTTACCTGGCTTTTCCTCGGCTCCGGCAGATAGCGCTTGACAAGCTTGCGGCCAATCTTCTACATTGCTTAGATGACTTCCGCAGCAAACTTCTCCCTACGCCACAACAGCGCCAGCGCCCTGCTAGCGTTGCTATCGGTGTCGCTACTACTAGCCTCGCGCTAAAATCCGCAGTTCCTGCCGTTCCCGCTGATGTCACGCGATCCGGCAAACCCAATCAAATCCAGCAATACCGGCAGTAAAACCAGGCAGTGACGCGCAAGCTGTACCGAGCCGACGTCGCAGCCGCATCAGGCGAAGCGATCATGCATTCGAACACCAGGACCATCCATACTCCGCGCCGGCAAGCATGCCAGCCGACCTGCGCGCGGCAGGAGATGCCGCCTCTGGCTCTATGAGGGGTTGCCTGGCCACGCGCCCGTGGCAGCCAGGCAACCCGATCCGCCACATCTGACGCATTGAAGCAATTCCGCATTCCCCGCATTCTTCAGACTTAGAGGTCCATCATGATGTTGAACAACCCCGCCGCCAAATACCGCCCCTTCCCCGCCATCGACCTGCCGGATCGCACCTGGCCCAGCAAGGTGATCGACACCCCGCCGATCTGGATGAGCACCGACCTGCGCGATGGCAACCAGGCCCTGATCGAACCGATGAACGCCGAGCGCAAGCTGCGCTTCTTTGAATTGCTGTTGAAGACCGGCCTGAAGGAAATCGAAGTCGGCTTCCCGTCGGCCTCGCAGACCGACTTCGACTTCGTGCGCAAGCTCATCGTCGAAAACCGCATCCCCGACGACGTCACCATCATCGTGCTGACCCAGTCGCGTGAAGAACTGATCCGCCGCACCGTGGAATCGCTGGAAGGCGCCAAGAAGGCCATCGTCCACCTGTATAACTCGGTGGCACCGGCCTTCCGCAAGATCGTCTTCAACATGTCGCGCGACGAGATCAAGAACATCGCCGTCACCGGCACCAGGCTGGTCAAGGAACTGACCGATGCGCGTCCCGGCACCGAGTGGCGCTTCGAGTATTCGCCGGAATCCTTCAGCACCACCGAACTGGACTTCTCCAAGGACATCTGCGACGCCGTCTGCGAAACCTGGGGTGCCACCCCGACCCGCAAGATCATCCTGAACCTGCCCTCCACCGTCGAGTGCGCCACTCCCAACGTCTACGCCGACCAGATCGAGTGGATGTGCCGCAACCTGAAGCACCGCGACAGCGCCATCATCTCGGTGCACCCGCACAATGATCGCGGCACCGCCGTGGCCTCGGCCGAACTGGCCGTGATGGCCGGCGCCGACCGCGTCGAAGGCTGCCTGTTCGGCAACGGCGAGCGCACCGGCAACGTCGACCTGGTCACCCTGGCCCTGAACCTGTACACTCAGGGTGTCAACCCGGGTCTGGACTTCTCCGACATCGACGTAGTACGCCAGGTGGTGGAAGAGTGCAACCAGATCCCGGTGCACCCGCGTCACCCGTATGTGGGCGACCTGGTCTTCACCGCCTTCTCCGGCTCGCACCAGGATGCCATCAAGAAGGGCTTCGCCAAGCAGCAGCCCGACGCCATCTGGGAAGTGCCCTACCTGCCGATCGACCCGGCCGACCTGGGCCGCAGCTACGATGCGGTCATCCGCGTCAACAGCCAGTCCGGCAAGGGCGGCATGGCCTACCTGCTGGAACAGGAATACGGCCTGGCCCTGCCGCGCCGCCTGCAGATCGAATTCTCGCGCGCCATCCAGCGCGAGGCCGATGCCACCGGCAAGGAAATCAACGCCTCCGACATCCACGCCATCTTCCAGCGTGAATACCTGGAGCGCAGCGAGCCCTATGTCTACCGCGCCCACCGCATGTCGGAAGACACGGCCAAGGCCGAGTCGATCAACATCGAAGTCGACATCGTACGCAATGGCCAGCCGGTCACCGTGCGCGGCAGCGGCAACGGTCCCATCGATGCCTTCGTGCATGCCCTGGGCCTGGACATCAAGCTGATGGACTTCCATGAACACGCCATCGGCGCCGGCGCCGACGCCAAGGCGGCCAGCTACATCGAACTGCGCCTGAACGAAGCCCCGACCGGTTTCGGCGTGGGCATCGACGCCAACATCGTCACCGCTTCCTTCAAGGCCGTGCTGTCTGCCGTGAACCGCCAGATCGCCATCAACGAGAGCGCCAACCAGGCCGGCTCCTCGCAAGCCAAGGCTGCCTGATAACGGAGCAGCGCCGGCGATCCCGGCCTGTCCCCGTGAGCGTAAGCTTCCAACGCCGACCTACAGGTCGGCGTTGTTTCGTGCGGTCTCCCTTTTCAGGCTTCTCTCTCCCCATCCCACCCGCGTTCTCTCCGCGCACGGCACATTGCCGTGGCAAAGCATCCCCCTTTGTTTCATCGCAAAGGCAAGTCCCGGCTGCCGACCTAGAATGCCCCGCTCAGGCCGCCGCACTCCCATGCTGTCGGCCGCCAACCTCGGGACATCCCATGATCCAGATCAGCGTCCGCTCGTCGGCCCCCACATCGTCCAAGCCGGGTCCTGCAAACACCCCTCCGGCCCTGTTCTCGCTGGGATTTCGGCCCTTCTTCCTGGCCGGCAGCCTGTGGGCGGCCCTGTGCATGGTGCTGTGGATCGGCATCCTGCACGGTCACGTGGTCTTGCCCACCCATTTCGATGCCCTGAGCTGGCACATCCACGAAATGCTGTTCGGCTGGATCATGGCCGCCATCGCCGGCTTCCTGCTCACTGCCATCCCCAACTGGACCGGCCGCACTCCGGTACGTGGCACCCTGCTCGCGGTATTGGCCGGCCTGTGGCTGCTGGGCCGCGTGGTCGGCACCGTTTCCGCGCTGCTGCCACTGTGGCTGGCAGCGCTGGCTGAACTGCTGTTTCCGGTGGCCCTGTGCACCGTGGCCTGGCGCGACATCATCGCCGCCCGCAACCGCCGCAACCTGCCCATGCCACTCCCCGTGGCCCTGCTGGGCGTGGCCGACCTGCTGATGTACCTGCGCGCCGGCGGCGTGGACCTGCCCCCGGGCCTGGACTGGCGCCTGGCACTGGTGGCGGTCTGCATCCTGATGTCAGTGATCGGCGCGCGCATCATCCCGACCTTCACGCGCAACTGGCTCACGGCACACCGCAGCCCGCTTCAAGTCACCAGCCATCGCTGGCTCGACATGGCCGCCACCGCCAGCCTGCACGCCACGCTGCTGGCCTGGGCCTGCCTGCCCCGCGCCACTGCCGTAGGTGCCCTGCTGTTACTGGCGGCGGCGCTGAACCTGGCCAGGCTGCTGGGCTGGCGCGGCCATGCCACCCTGGCCGAACCCCTGCTGGCCGTGCTGCACCTGGCCTATCTGTGGCTGATCGCCGGCGTAGCCCTGTTGGGCCTGAGCCTGGTGGCGCTACCGACGCTGGAAATCGGCGCCATCCACGCGCTCACAGCCGGTGCCATGGGCAGCATGGTGCTGGGGGTGATGACGCGGGTATCGCTGGGGCATACCGGCCGTGCCCTGCGCGCCGATCGCAGCACCATCGCCATCTATGCGGCCATCAGCGCGGCAGCTGGATGTCGCATTGCAGCAACATTCATCTCCGGCAACTTGCTCCTGACGATCTCTGCTGCCTGCTGGTCGCTGGCCTTCCTGCTGTTCGTGCTACGCTACGCGGCTGTCCTGAGTCAGCCGCGCGCTGCCTGAGGTCAGCGACACCGATCGCCGCAAGACCGCGTCCCCCCGCACGGCCTTGCAGCTTGAATTGTCGGCCAGCTGATGTTGCCGCGAGGATAGATATTCCGTCATGAATTTACGTGATGGGCAGGTTCTCGTTACACGTAACTGGCTTATCATCGATGACTGGTCATCACACCAGTTCTTTTGCTTTAACAAACAAGTCGCAATCACATTTTTCGGGGGGAAAATAATGCGCTTCAGTAATCTCAGCATTGCCACACGCCTGGCCTTCGCCTTTTCGGTCCTGATCCTGGTGATCGCCGCCATCGTCACCCTGGGCCTGATCCGCCTGGGAGACATCAACAAGGCACTCGATCTGGTGGTCAACGACCGCTACAAGAAGATCGCCCTCATCAACACCATCTCCGGCAAGATCGACGACGTCGCCATCGCCGTGCGTAACCAGTTGCTGACCAATAGTCCAGAGCAGGCGACGCGGGAACAGGCGGTCGTGAACGATCTCTCGCTGCAGGTCACGGCACACCTGAAGGACCTCGACGAGATGCTGGTCAATCCCGCGGCCCGCGCGCAACTGGCCAAGGTCATGAAGGCGCGCGACGAATATGCCGCCCAGCGCAGGGAAGTCGAGGCACTCAATGCCAAGGGCCAGCGCGATGCTGCTGTCGAACTGCTCATCACCAAAGTCGGCGCGTTGCAGAAAGCCTACTTCGGTGAACTGGACAACCTGGCCGACACCCAGCAAAAGATGATGGACCAGTCGGTCACCGACGCCGAAGCCGCCTACAACACCACGCGCCTGATCATGCTGGTCTCCGGTCTGGTCTCGGCCCTGTTCGCCGCCTTCATCGCCTGGACCATTTCGCGCAGCATCACCCGGCCGCTCAGCCGTGCCGTCGAAGTGGCCGAGACCGTCGCCGCCGGTGACCTGACCGCCGTGATCGACTCCCGCTCCACCGACGAGACCGGCCGCCTGCTGCACGCACTGGCGGCGATGAACCAGAAGCTCAAGGCCATCGTGCTCGAAGTGCGACGCGGCACCGACTCCATGGTCACCGCCTCGACCCAGATCGCCACCGGCAACCTGGACCTCTCTTCGCGCACCGAGGAACAGGCCAGCGCCCTGGAAGAGACGGCCTCTTCGCTGGAACAACTGACCTCCAGCGTCAAGCAGAACGCCGACCACACCCGCAAATCCAGCGAGCTCGCCGGCACCGCCACGCAAGTGGCCAACCAGGGCGGCCAGGCTGTCAAGCAGGTGGTGCAGACCATGGGCGCCATCAATGATTCCTCGCGCAAAATCGTCGACATCATCTCGGTCATCGACGGCATTGCCTTCCAGACCAACATCCTGGCGCTCAATGCCGCCGTGGAAGCGGCACGCGCCGGCGAACAGGGCCGTGGCTTTGCCGTGGTGGCCTCCGAAGTGCGCGGACTGGCGCAGCGTTCAGCCACCGCCGCCAAGGAAATCAAGGAGCTGATCAACGACTCGGTCACCCAGGTCTCCTCCGGGACCGAGTTGGTGGCACAGGCCGGCAGTACCATGGATGAGGTGGTCCACAGCATCGAACAGGTCAGCCACATCGTCGGAGAGATTTCAGCGGCCACGCGGGAACAGAGCGACGGCATCGAACAGGTGAACCAGGCCATCATGCAGATGGACAACACCACGCAGCAGAACGCCGCCCTGGTGGAAGAAGCCGCCGCAGCGGCACAGGCGCTGCAGGATCAGGCCCAGCGTCTGCTGGAACTGGTCAGTGTGTTCCGTCTGGACGAGAAGGGGGCAGCACCGGAAATAAGCAGTGTCCCGCGCAGTATCCAGGCCACTGCCGTGCGCAAGGCGCCGCCGGTAGCGGTGGCAGCCGCTGCAAGCCCGGCCAAGGCTTTGCCGGCACGTCCGGCGCCATCAGCGGCGCCCACCGCCCGGCCGGCCCTGCCCGCCAGCCACAAGGAGGAAAAGTCGGACGAGTGGGAGACCTTCTAAATCCGCCTCCGAGCGCGGTATCAGGCCTGGCGTGCCAGCCTGATGCCGCTGACCTGCCAGCGCGCCGTGGCGGGAAAGAAGTTGCGGTAGGTCAGCCGGGCATGATTGAGCGGCGTGGCCGATGACGATCCCCGCAGCACGTACTGGTTGACCATGAACTTGCCGTTGTACTCGCCCACCGCGCCCGGTGCCGCAGCAAAGCCGGGATACGGCGCATAGCTGCTGCTGGTCCACTGCCAGGCCACGCCGAAGAACTCACGTCCCTGGCCTTGCAGACGGGCCGCCGCGTGCTCCCACTCGGCTTCGGTCAGCAAACGCGCCCCGGCCCAGCGGGCATAGGCGTCGGCTTCGTAATACGACAGGTGCACGACGGCACGATGCGGTTGCAGCGGCTGCAGACCATACTCGGTGAACTCACGCCATCGCCCGTTTCCGGCGGGTCGCCAATAGAGCGGATGGTTCAGGTCCTGCTGCTTCTTCCACTCCCATCCCTCGGACAGCCACAAGCTGGCGTCCTCATAGCCGCCGGCCTCGACAAAGGCCAGGTATTCGGCATTGTTGACCAGCCGCGAAGCGCACTGATAAGCCTCGACGAACTGGCGATGGCGCGGCGTCTCGTTATCGAAGCAGAAGCCGCTGCCGGCATGACCGATCTCCACCACGCCGGCGTCGATGCGGTGCCATTGCAATTCCAGCTCAACCGGATCGTTCAACTGCATGCTGGCCGGCAGTGGCTGGTAGGCCGGCTGCAGCGGATTGATCGACAACAGCACCTTGATGTCGGTCAGCATCAGCTCCTGGTGCTGCTGCTCATGCTGCATGCCCAGCTCCAGCAGGGCCAGGAAATCCTTCAGCTGGGCCTGCTGCGGCCCCGTGTCGGGATCGGCGCCATCAGCCTCCAGCGCATCGATCAGCAACAGCATGCGTTCGTCCACCTGGGCCCGATAGGCCATCACTTCCTCCAGCGCCGGCCGGGTCAGCAGTCCACGCTGCGGGCGCGGGAATTTTGCGCCCACGCCCTCGTAGTAGGAATTGAAGAGCATGCGGAACTGCGGATGGAATGGCGCAAAACCGGACTGGAAACGCTCCAGCAAAAAGGTCTCGAAGAACCAGGTGGTATGCGCCAGATGCCACTTGATCGGACTGGCGTCGGGCATGGCCTGCACGCAGCAATCCTCAGCCGACAGAGGCTCGGCGATCAGCTGCGACTGACGGCGCAGGCGACGGTAGCGGTCGCCCAGCTTTTCGCGCGGGCGATGGTTGAGTTGCTGGACGGCAGCATCAATCACGGCATCGATGGTGGCGGCGGTGGCCGCCGCCGCGGATTCCGGGGCAAGCTGCCGCATGGACTGGTCCAGGGTAGTAAGGACTGAGGGCATCCGCTCTCCTGCAAAGAACTGGAATTCAAGGGAAAGGACTCAACGCGCTCTTCAGCGCGCCTGGGCGTAACACACCGCAAACCAGCGCCGCGCATCGAACCACATCCGGCAGCCGCCGAAACCGGCCTGCTCCAGCAGGCCCAGGATGTCCTGCTCGCTGAACTTGTGGCTGTACTCGGTATGGATGCGCTCGCCCTGACGGAAGGTACGGCGCGCACCGGGCCAGCGGACGATGAGGTCGCGCCTGGCCTCCAGGTGCATTTCGATACGCTGGAAGCGGGCATTGTAGAAAGCCACATGGCGCCAGTCCCGTGCATTGAAATCGGCATCGATGAGCTCGTTGACGTGCTTGAGTACGTTCAGGTTGAATGCCGCCGTCACGCCCAGGGCGTCGTCATAGGCGGCTTCCAGCACGTGCGTATCCTTGACCAGGTCCAGCCCGATCAGGATGCCGCCCTCTCCGCTCGGCAGCGCCGACCGTACACGCCGCAGGAAGGCCAGCGCCTGCTGTGGATCGAAGTTGCCCAGCGACGAACCGGGATAGAAGAACAGCCGCCGTTGCGCATCCACTTCCGGCGGCAGTGTCAGCGTCGAGGAAAAATCCATCGCCAGCGGCTGCATCGGGATTTCCGGGAAACGACGCTGCAAGCCCTGCACCGACTGGTGCAGGAAGTCGGTGGAAATATCCACCGGCACGTACTGCCGTGGCTGCAACGCCCCGAACAGCGACGCCGCCTTGGCGCAGTTGCCGGCGCCCAGGTCGATCAGGGTGCAGCCGGTACCGACTGCTGCCGCCATGGCGTCCTGATGGGTGGCATAGATGGCCGCCTCGGTGCGGGTCGGATAATACTCGGGCAGATCGCAGATGGCTTCGAACAGCTTGCTGCCCAGGGCATCGTAGAAATACTTCGGCGAGATGTACGCTTCACGGGCGCTGAGCCCGGCCACCAGTTCGGCGCCGGGCTGGCTACAGTGCCCGCTACTAGCTTCCGCACGGGGCTGCCGGTGGTCGGCGCGGATATCGGAATCGGAATCGGAGCTATCCCAGCATGTGGGGATCAGTGCGGGTTGGGCCAAGCGTATCTCCTTGCCAATGACGGTGGGTGGATGCTGCTTCTCTGCGGATGGGCGCTACCGGCTTGGGTACTGTAACAGGCCGGGGCGGTCAGGCAATGGCTGACGGACAACTTTGCGATACACTTTGTCAGATCGTCCGGGGCTGCCGAGGCTATCCTCGGGACTGTCCCGGGACTGTTTATACTGATGCCTGTTCCGACTAGGGCGCAGCGCGGTGGTTCAACGCGGCAATGAGATTTTCGCCCCGCCGACCGACGTAGCCCGATGGCAACAGGATCGTTGCCCACGGTCCCACGTGTTATCCCTCCAGCGCGCTGGCCCCTAAACCCTGATCCATGTCCATGTCTTCCACGCCGCCGCCTTCGCTCACCCATTCCGCACACCCGACCCAGTCCGCCGACACCGATCCAGACACTAGCCAGGCCAGCGCCACGGCGCGCAAGTCGGCACTGGCGGCGCTGCGCGGCCTGCTGCCTTTTCTCGCTCCCTACAAGAAACAGTTCCTGCTGGCCGGCCTGGCCTTGCTGGTGGCCGCTGCGGCGACCCTGGCGGTGCCCTACGCCTTCAAGCAGATGATCGATCTGGGTTTCGGTGCGGCCGGCCCAGGTGCGGCCGGCTCAGGCGCGGCCGGCAGCGCCGCCCACATCAACCTCTATTTCCTGGCCCTGTTCGGCGTGGCCTGCGTACTGGGGGTGGCCACCGCGCTGCGCTTCTACATGGTGTCGTGGCTGGGTGAACGCGTTACGGCCGACCTGCGCAGCGCCGTCTATGCCCACGTGGTCACGCAAAGCCCGGAGTTCTTCGAAACCACCAAGACCGGTGAAGTGCTCTCGCGCCTGACCACCGACACCACCCTCATCCAGACCCTGGTCGGCACCAGCATCTCGATGGCCCTGCGCAACATCCTGCTGTTCCTGGGTGGCATGAGCATGCTCTTCATCACCAGCGCCCGACTGACCTCGATCATCATCGTCATGCTGGCAGCCGTGGTCCTGCCCATCGTGTTCTACGGCCGGCGCGTGCGCAAGCTCTCGCGCGCTTCGCAGGACCGCGTGGCCGATGCCTCGGCCATGGCCGGCGAAATCCTCAACGCCATGCCCACGGTACAGGCCTTCACCCATGAGGAAATCGAAGCGCGCCGCTTCGGCCAGTCGGTGGAGCGCGCCTTCGAAACCGCCATGGAGCGCATCCGCGCCCGCTCGCTGCTGACGGTGGTGGCCATCCTGCTGGTGTTCGGCGCCATCGTCTTCGTGCTGTGGCTGGGCGCGCATGCGGTCATGCGCGGCGGCATGAGCGGCGGCGAACTCGGCCAGTTCATCCTCTATGCCTCGCTGGTGGCGGGCTCCCTGGGCGCGCTCTCGGAAGTGATGGGAGACACCCAGCGCGCAGCCGGCGCCACCGAGCGCCTGCTCGACCTGCTGGCAGCACACTCACCGGTGCAGTCGGTACTGCTGCCGGAAAAACTGCCGCCGCGCACCGCCAACGGCGCGGCGCTGCACATCGCCGAGCTCGGCTTCCACTATCCTTCGCGCCCGGAGCATGCCTCGCTCACGGGGTTTTCGCTCGATGTGCGGCCAGGCGAAACGGTCGCCGTGGTCGGCCCCTCCGGCGCGGGCAAGACCACGCTGTTCCAGTTGCTGTTGCGCTTCTACGATCCGCAGCAGGGCAGCATCCGCCTCGATGGCGTGGACATCCGCTACCTGACCCTGCAGGACCTGCGCAACGCCATCGGCATCGTGCCGCAGGACACCGTCATCTTCTCGGCCAATGCCATGGAAAACATCCGCTTCGGCCGGCCCGGTGCCAGCGATGCGGAAGTGATTGCCGCCGCCCAGATGGCCGCCGCCCACGAATTCATCGAACGTCTGCCGCAGGGCTATCAGTGCTTCCTGGGAGAACGCGGCGTGCGCCTGTCCGGCGGCCAGCGCCAGCGCATCGCCATCGCCCGCGCACTGTTGAAGAACCCGCCGCTGCTGTTGCTGGACGAGGCCACCAGCGCCTTGGATGCCGAATCCGAACGGCTGGTGCAAAGCGCACTGGAAGCCGCGATGGTGGGACGCACCACCCTGGTCATTGCGCACCGCCTGGCGACGGTGCAGCGCGCCGACCGCATCATCGTGCTGGAGCACGGCCGTATCGTCGAGACCGGCACCCATGCCGAACTGGTGGCCCGCGACGGTCTCTACGCCAGCCTGGCGGCGCTGCAGTTCGAGACCGGACAATAGCCAGGCGGTGGCCGACGCGAAATCCTGAAATCCCCTAGACTGCGCATTTCGTTCGCCATCGACATGACAGGAGTTCCGCATGAGTAGCCAATTGTTTTCGCCGCTGAGCCTGCGCGGCATCACCTTGCCCAATCGCATCGCGGTGTCGCCGATGTGCCAGTATTCGGCCGAGGATGGCTTCGTCAACGACTGGCATCTGGTGCACCTGGGCAGCCGCGCCGTGGGCGGCGCCGGACTGGTCATCATGGAGGCCACGGCGGTGGTCCCCGAAGGCCGCATCACCGCGGCCGACCTCGGTATCTGGAAGGACGAGCACATCGCCCCCCTGCGCCGCATCACCCGCTTCATCGAACAGCAAGGCGGGGTGCCGGGCGTGCAACTGGCGCACGCCGGTCGCAAGGCCAGCTCCCTGCGCCCCTGGGACGGCCCGGCCGGCAGTGTCGCCGTGGCCGAGGGCGGCTGGCTGCCGCGGGCCCCATCCGCGCTGCCCTTTGACACCAGCTACACCGAGCCGCAGGCACTCAGCGTCGAGGACATCGCCGCCCTGGTGCAGGCCTTCGCCGATGCAGCCCGACGCGCCCATGCGGCCGGCTTCAAGCTGATCGAACTGCACGGCGCCCATGGCTACCTGGGCCACCAGTTCCTGTCCCCGCTGAGCAATCGTCGCAGCGATCACTATGGCGGCTCCTTCGAGAACCGCATCCGCTTCCTGCTGGAAACCGTGCGCGCCACCCGTGCCGTTTGGCCGGACGAGCTGCCGCTGCTGGTGCGCCTGTCGGCCACTGACTGGGCCGAAGGCGGCTGGACGCCGGACGACACCGTGGCCCTGGCAGCCCGCCTGCGCGAGCTGGGTGTGGACCTGGTGGACGTTTCCAGTGGCGGCAACCTGCCGTCGGCGCCGATCCCGGTCGGCCCCGGGTACCAGACCGGCTTTGCCGCCCGCGTCAAGGCCGAGGCCGGTATCGCCACCGGTACCGTGGGCATGATCACCGACGCCATCCAGGCCGAACACGTGCTGCGCACCGGCCAGGCCGACCTGGTGCTGCTGGCGCGCGAACTGTTGCGCGACCCCTACTGGCCCATGCAGGCGGCACAGCAATTGCGTGAAGACATCGCCTGGCCGCCGCAATACGTGCGCGCCGCGTCCAGCAAGACACCGCTGCGACCGGATGTGCAGTACGGGCGCAACGCCGACTGAAATTTCCTGTGGATAAAAAGAAAAATGCTGCCCGGTCGATATCCGACCGGGCAGCATTTTTTATGGGACGCCGAAGCTGGGTCTGCGTACCGCAGATCAGCCCGGACGACGCTTGTGACGGATGTATTCGATGATCCCCGGCAGGATGGACAGGATCACGATCACCACGATCAACAGGCTCAGGTTCTGCTTCACGATGGGCAGGTTGCCGAAGAAGTAGCCGGCATAGCCAAAGCTGGCCACCCAGGCGATGCCGCCGATCACGTTGTAGAGGAAGAAGCGCGAATAGGTCATCGCGCCCACGCCGGCCACGAAGGGCGCGAAGGTGCGCACGATGGGTGCGAAGCGGGCAATGATGATGGCCTTGCCACCGTGCTTTTCGAAGAAGGCATGGGTCTTGTCCAGGTACTCCTTCTTGAAGATGCGTGAATTGGGCTTGTCGAACACCTTGATGCCCAGCATCTTGCCGATCTGGTAGTTGGTGCTGTCTCCCAGGATGGCGGCCACGATCAGGGTCAGCAGCATCAGATGGATATCGTAGGCACCGGTGGCAGCCAGCGCGCCGGTGACGAACAGCAGCGAATCGCCGGGCAGGATGGGGGTGACCACCAGGCCGGTTTCACAGAAGATGATCAGGAACAGGATCAGGAACAACCAGGGTCCGTAGGAAGCGGCCAGCTCGGCCAGGTGACGGTCGATGTGGACGATGAAATCGACCAGGAACAAGAGAATATCCATAAGGCCTGCAAGGGAAGTGGCGGAAAGTGGGCATTGTACCAACAGCCTGAGCCATACCCGCCAAATTTGACGCAGCGCCGCATGCACTGGCTTCCTCCGTTCAACTTCCCCCGCGCGGCGCTCATTTCCCTTTGATATTTTCCTCTGCCCACTCGGCGGCGGTAATGACCGGGATGGATTGTCGTTCATTGAAGGTACGATCCTTCGGCCACGCTACCCCCTTGCCTAGCGAAAATACGGCACGGTATTTCTTGATGTGATGCGTTGGATCTCTGGCCAATTCCTCGAGAAGGTGGGGCACGCTCCAAACATTGGTCTTGAAAGGACGTCCCAGGACCTGTTCGAGAACGCTCGCCAACTCGCCATAAGTCAGCGTATCACCCGAGAGATAGACGATCTCGTTACGGAAGCGAGGTTCGAAGAACACGATTTCAGCAGTCAGGGCGCCAATGTCCTCTGGTGTGGTCAGCGTCACGCTGTTCTCAAGACTGCCCAGGGCATTTACCGTGTCGGTGGCGAAGTCCACCACTTCGAATACAGGCTCGAAGAGAAAACTGGTGAACATGCCTGTAGAGATGATGACCCATTCAGTACTGCTTTGGGCGCGCAGCAACTCACGTACATCGAGTTGAGCATCAAAGAGATCCTGCGGACTACCGCGTCCGATTTCCTCGAAATCAACGCCAAACTGCCACGGAAAGTAACGCTTCACGCCGGAACGCAAAGCTGCCGTAGCCAACTTCATCGGCGTTTCGCGACCTGCGACCATACCAGCGCAGCCGATTACGGTGTCGAAATGAGAGAAGACCTGCGCTAGCTGGTCGATTGAATCGCTCACCAGGTCTGCCGCAACCATTTGAATCCCTAAACTGCGGAGTTCATCGATTTCCGCTTTTTTCTCAGCGACTTGTGTGTTGATGGTGGCATCCCTGAGCAGGACGCTGATTGTCGATCCTGGGGCACGTTTGGCAACACGTGCGAGATTGCGTAACACCGGGAGGCCGAGTTCGCCCGCACCCAAGACAAGAATCGCCTGGGGAGGAAACGGAGTACCACTATGCATGATGATTCCTGAGAGTCGTTGCTGATAAGATGTTCCATGGTTGCACGATTGTGTAACGCTCTCAAGAAGGCACACGGATGATACCGAGGAAAGCAAAGATCACCGATAAGACACTGGCACAGGCTGAAGTCATCTGTCAGAGCTTGAAGGAGGAGGAGGATGGCGTAAGACGAGACGTCCTCGCTCATGCAGGCAGCCGCTGGGCATTAGGTATTTTGCACGCCCTGGGTGTCTACGGCACGATGCGCCATGCCGAGATTAAACGGCAGCTGGTCGGCATCACCCAACGCATGCTGACCAAGACGCTACGCGCGCTGGAACGCGACGGCCTGCTGCTGCGGCGCGAGCATGATGAAAAACCGCTGCGTGTAGAGTATGAGCTGACCTCCCTGGGTGAGGATCTCTTGCTACGCATGTCCCCTATCTGGACTTGGGTGGTGGAGCACGTAGAAGACTTCCGCGAGGCCCGGGACAAGTTTGACAACCAGGAACAAAGAGCCGGCGTGCACAGGAGCTGGTAGCCCCGCAAGGACAATGTCCGTCTTTGAAAATCGGGGGTAGCTCCAATTTGGGGCTTGAAATCTTACACGACCAGGGACGACCGACTTCGTTGAACAAGTCGATCATGATATCGCCCAATCTGGCTCACTACGCTCGTCCTGCACGAGGTTCTACGAGATATGTCGCGCATCGCAATCACTGATCTGACTGTCGCGCCGCGAGAGGTTGATAGCATCCCCCGGCCCATCGTAGCCCTGGGCGCGACCTCGGTAGCAAAGGACTGGGAAAACGCCAGGCATCAACACCGCAAGGCACAGTTGATCTACTCCGTACGCGGCATCCTTAACTGCGAAATCGAAGACGGCGTGTGGATCGTTCCACCGCAGTGCGCGATCTGGATACCCGGTGACTTACCTCACGCAGCGAGAGGTGAAGGAGAAACGGAATGCTATTGCCTGTTCGTGGAGCCAGATGCGGCACCCGATCTTCCGAAAACCTGTTGCACGATTTCGGTATCGCCAATGCTGCGCGAGCTGCTGCTGAAGGTGGCGGGCTTTCCCGAGCTATACCCGCTGCAGGGACGCGAAGACCGCTTGATTGCCGCACTGCTGGACGAATTGGCTACCGCTCCGATAGAAGATCTGCATCTCCCCATGCCGCGTGAGCTGAAGCTACGCCGACTCGCGGAAATGATGCTGGCCGACCCATCGGACAAGACATCGAAGGCAGATTGGGCCATGCGCATCGGCATGAGCGAGCGGAGCATGACCCGCCTCTTCCAACACGAAATCGGCATGAGCTTCGGGCGCTGGCGGCGACAGCTTCATGTGATCCTTGCGCTTCAACGGCTGACCAAGGGTGACAGCGTGCAAACGGTGGCTTTGGAGCTGGGATACGAAAACGCCAGTGGCTTTATCACTATGTTTCGCAAGGCGACGGGCAAGTCTCCGGCACGCTTCCTCTCGGAGCGTAAGGGCGGTAAGACGGACGTTCCGATAGAAGGCATCAAGCTTCTTGATAAATTCTCATCCTGAATCAATCAGGCTGCCCCCCCGGCGAACCGACACACCGCAAACGCCTGCCCGCCAGGTTCAGTTCAAGCACGCCAAACCTCAGCTCAAGCGCAGCAAAACGTCCCCAGACCCTGTTTCCCTTGGCCCAGCCTTCGCCATTGGGAACAGGTCAGGACACCTTTCATGACATCAATCTGAGCAAGTGCAATCTATCGGATTGGCCGAATTGAATAATAATCTGGCCGAGTTTCGCTATTACAGCCGATTATCTCTATTGTTAAATGCGACATCCAAATAACAATGATTATCGTTCATGAATTCTCTCATCGCTGTTGCGACACCCCGTCGAACCATTGGGCCGCGCTCAAGCCCGATCTCCTCACACAATCCCGATAGGCCATACCGGAGAGTCACCAGAAGTAAGCCCGGTACCATACTGGGATCTGCCGTTGCGGCGGCAATGATCATCAGTACGCAAAGCGCATTCGCCGCCGGATCGTCTCCTGTCCCGCCACAACCAGCGACCGCCTCGCAAAGTAAAACTCCCCTGCCAGCCGTCACCATCACGGCTCCCTCGGATAGGGCAAGCACCGAAGGCACCGGTTCCTACATCAGCGGTGAAACGACAACAGCAACACACTTGCAGCTATCACCGCTGGAATCACCCCAGTCGATGACGGTGATTACACGCCAACGCATGGACGATCAGCTATTGAATTCTGTGCAAGGCGTGCTGGATAACACCACCGGAATCACGTCTTACCAGTCCGACAGCGAGAGAACCAGTTTCTACTCGCGCGGCTTCTTGATCAATAACGTGCAATATGACGGCATCCCCACGGTCGTCGGCAGTACCGTCAATGGGAGCGGGATCAGCGCGCTCGATACTGCGTTCTATGATCGTGTCGAAGTAGTACGCGGCGGATCGGGCTTGCTCACTGGCACGGGCAATCCTTCGGCCGCTATCAACCTTGTACGAAAAAGACCGACCCAAGACTTCTCGGCCTCCGCCTCGCTCAGTGCGGGAAGCTGGGATACCCATCGCGGAATGGCCGACATATCGACTCCCTTGACCGAGGACGGACGCATCCGCGCACGCATGGTGGCGAGTTACCAGAACGGACACTCCTATATTGACGGCTACAAGCCCGAAAAGAAGGCTTTCTACGGGATTGTCGAGGCCGACCTGACGTCTGGCACGAAACTGAGTCTGGGCTATGACTATCAGGACCTCAGGTCGACCGGTTCCACCTGGGGCGGTTTGCCGCTCTGGTTCAGCGATGGTACGCAGGTGAATTATTCTCCGTCCAAGAGCTACGCGCAGGACTGGAGTCATTGGAACAACACGCTCAAGACAGCCTTTGTCGAGGTTGATCATCGATTCGACAATGGCTGGAAACTCCGGGCCATCGCCAACCAGTACCGCACTGAATACAACGCTGAATTGCTTGGCCTGGTGGGTCGCCCCGATCGCACTACCGGTTTGGGGTTCTATCCGTATGGAGCCTATCCCGTGGCACTCAGTTCAACCGGCAGCAGCCGGCAAAATACGATCGATGTGATGATGAGCGGTCCCTTCCAGCTCCTGGGCCGCCAGCATGATCTGGTGGTAGGCGCCACCAGCTCGCGCCGCACATCCGGCCAAGATGATATCGCCCCCTTCTACGCTGGCTTTAACCCGGTCAATATCTATGACCTGAGCGCCCCCTTCCCCCGCCCTGACTTCGCTGGGATGCCCGTAGTACCGACCAGCACCGAAATCAAACAGAGCGGGGTCTACGGCGCCGCCCGGCTCGCGCTGGCCCAGTCACTCAAGCTAATTGTGGGGGGCCGCCTGAACAGTTACGAAATCGACGACAGCGTCAGCGGCGCGTCAATGCACTACAAAAAGAGCAGCGCATTCACCCCGTATGCAGGATTGATCTACGAGCTCGACAAGACCTATTCGACCTATGTCAGCCACACGCGCATCTTCAATCCGCAAACCGACTATCAGGACAGCCAAGGCAACGTGCTCACCCCGGCCACAGGCAAGACGACCGAAATCGGCCTCAAAGCTGCTTATATGCACGGGCGCCTGAATGCATCGGTGGCCTTGTTCGAAACCAAATTGGACAACGCCGCCCAGATAATCCCTGGAAGCTATACGCCGGGCGGCGCCCAGGCCTATCAGGCTGTGGATGGAACGAAGTCACGCGGTCTGGAAATGGATCTGCAAGGTGAGCTGGCACGCGGCTGGAACATCTACGCGGGTCTTTCCCACTTCACAGCACAAGACGCCAATGGAGTGCGCCTGAATTCGCAGATACCTCGCACCACGGCGCAGTTCTCGACTACCTACCAGTTATCAGGAGAGTGGAGCAGGCTGACGCTGGGTGGCGGCGTCAAATGGCAGAGCAGCTTCTACGAGGCCGCCAATACTGGCACCAGTACGCTGGGTGGGGCGCAGGGGTCGTATGCCCTGGCGTCACTGATGATGCGTTACGCCGTTTCCCAGAACACCACGATGACAGTCAACGTCAACAACGTGTTCAACAAGCAGTACGCACTGCAGAAGGGCGATTTCGATACCGTGAGCTATGGTATGCCGCGCAGCATGATGGTAACCCTGGATTACAAATATTGAGCGCCCACAGAGCGACACCTCCCGCATTGGAAATGCGAAACCCTTCCGTTACGAATGATCGTGAAAACTTCTATACCCTCCCAACCACCCTCACTGCCCGCCCTCCAGAACCGGGCCATCAACAATCTCAACAGGATCGCCCTGTTCTGGCTCACCACGGCCGCGGGGGCTGTGCTTTTCGTCAGCTTCCAATTGTTCTTCTACGTCAACGACTTGGCCAGATCGCATGGAGCAACGCCAGCAATTACCTTTGAGACCAACGTACTGTGGATGTTCTCCGCGTTCTACGGTTGCTGGATCATTACTGTGCTTCTCGCACTGATTGGTACGCGTACGACCCGATGGCTGGCGCTGGCTATAGGCAGCCTGCTTGTGCTCCTCAATACCCTCGGTGGGATCTCGGACGGCTTGCGCGATGGCTGGCACATTGCCTTCTCGGCAGTGCTTTTCATTTCACTACCCGGCGTGTTCGCCATTGCCTTCACCTGGCGCACCATGAAAAACAAAGGAGACGATCATGTCGATGAATAGTACGGATTTTCCATTGGTCTGGATGACGCTTACCCAGGAACCGAATCACGACCACGAGCAGGACTTCGCCGAATTCGAGGCCAATTTGCAGCGCGGGGAGCCCTTCGTGCTCTTGACCGATAAGGTACCTGCAGAAAACCATGAACACTCGCAAGAAGAGAAGAAACGCACAGCGCTCTGGATGAAAAAGCACAAGGTTCAATTGCGACAGCTGGTTCTGGCAATGATCGTCATTGAACCCAACTCGGCGAAACGTCTCGGATTCAGAGCCTTTGCCCCGGTCTTTGCAAAATTCTGGGGCTACCCTCTGCTCGTCTCCGACTCACGCGAGGAGGCAATGACGACGGCAAGAGAACTCCTCGCACAGAACCGGAAATCCAGGGACCGATGAATGGAGCACCTGCGCGAAAGTCCATAGGCAATTCGATGGATCGACCAACTCTATCTACGATCGTCAACTGCATCCACATTCGGCTTCAAACCGGATGCCCGGGGCGATGACCTGTTTCAATCCGGCAGGCCATCGCCGGCCAGGATCATCTCCGCTGCGCTCAACAGGTCACCCTGCAGCCCCTCGCGCGCCTTTTGCGGCGAGGCCTCGCGCAGGCCTTCCAGCAGGATCGCATGATGCTTCAGGGCCGGCGCTTCAGCCAGGCGGCGCGAACCGGCGCGCAGGTCGAGGTTGATCACCGGGCCCACCTGCAGCCACAGGCCGGCGATCAGGTCCACCAGGGTCGACATGCCCGAACCCTGGTAGGCGGCGAAATGCAGTTCCTTGTTCAGGCGGATGATCACATCGACATTGGGCTTCTTGCGCTGCATTTCCACCGACAGGGTTTCGTGCAGGCGGGCGACTTCATCGAGCTCGTCCGGGCGGATGTGGCTGGCCGCGTGTTCCACCGCCAGGCCCTCCAGCGCCAGCCGTATCTTGAGCAGTTCGCTGAACTTGCCCTTGGTCATCAGCGGTACGCGCATGGCGCGGTTGGGCAGGATTTCCAGCGCCCCCTCGGCGGCCAGTTGACGCACTGCCTCGCGTACCGGCATGGGGCTGGTCCCCAGTGCATCGGCCAGCCCCTTGAGCGTGAGCTTCTGGCCGGGCCGCACCTGGCCGGCCTGGATCAGTTCGCACAGGTCCTGATAGACCCGCTCGGACAGCGTGGCGTGCTGGATCTTGCGCACGGTGGAGAGGTCGGCAATCAGTGTCTGGTCCATGGCGATAGATGAAAATTTTTTGCGGATTATAGCGGAGCACTTCCCGCGAGCACTGTCCAGGAGCACTCCGGCACAAGCCGCGGACGCGCCTCACATTGCTGGCCGATGCTGCTCAAGGCAGGGCGCATGCAGCCTTAAAGGGGCGACTGGCGAGAGGACGACAGCTATCCGTTCCTGATCCCATCACCCATTTCGCTGCCTGCATGATCGGTTGACGCTATCGATTCTATCGAATACATTTGATCACATGTCAAATAAATGACATCAGCAGAACAAAAAATCGGATCAGCGCGGCGCCATCCCACAGCCAACAGTCTTGCGGCGGTGGCCGGCCCGCAGCGGTGACGGCCACCAGGAGACAGTTGCACCGGATGCACGCACAGCGCAGACAACAGCGCCTGCGTCATCTATCCCCCTAGTGAGGACAGGCTTGCCTGCCCTGCCCGCTCGCCGCTGCACACCCCGCCCATCTCCGGTTCTCTGCGCTGGCCCACCCGGCCGCTGCGCATGTTGCTGCGAACACGACCGACGGCCGCCATCCCAGTCCACCGCCCCGGTCACCCTGCTCGATACAAAGAACGCAGTTCCCAGGAGACACCGGCGCCCGCCGGATATTTAGGAGGATCGCACCATGGAGCAAGACCAGAGCACGTCCGGCAACAACGGCATCAACCACGACAGCGACAACAGCGACAGCACCACCAGCAGCACTGCAAGTCCCGCCTCCCCGCGCCGCCGCCGCATCCTGCAAGCCGGCGCTGCCGCCATCGCGGGCGCCTCGACCATGGGCTTTCCGGCCATCGTGCGCGCCCAGTCCGACAAGATCATCATCGGCCACCTGACGCCGCGCACGGGCTTTCTCGGTCCCATGGGCGAATACGCGGTCATGAGCATCAACCTGGCCGTGGAAGAACAGAACAAGGCCGGCGGCCTGCTGGGGCGCCAGCTCACCCTGCTGTCGGAAGACTCGGTCAATCCGCCCACCGCCTCGTCCAAGGCACAGCGCCTGCTGGAGCGCGATGGCGCGGCGCTGCTGATCGGCGAGATTTCCTCGGCCTCGGCGCTGGGCATCGCCCAGGTCGCCCAGCGCAACAAGAAGCTCTTCATGAACACCGGCTGCAACTCCGACGAATTGCGCGGCAAGAGCTGCAACAAGTTCATGTTCCACATCGAGGCCGCCAACTCCACCTACGTCAAGGCCTGTGGCCAGCAACTGCTGCAGAACGGCCTGATCAAGGGCAAGAAGCTGTATGCCCTGACCGCCGACTATGCCTTCGGCCATGACCTGCTGCGCACCGCCAAGGCATTCGTCGGCGCCAATGGCGGCACGATTGCCAACGATGAACTGGTGCCCACCGATGCCACCGACTTCAGCCCCTACCTGCTCAAGATCCGCCAGGCCAAACCGGATCTGGTGATCTCCAATCTGGCCGGCAACCAGATCACCAACTTCATCAAGCAGTATTCCGAATTCGGCCTGCCCTTCCCCATCGCCGGCTTCGGCTTCGATACCGTGGCAGCCTGGGGTGCGGGCGCAGACAACTTCGCCGGCACCTGGCCCACCACCTGGCACCACGATGTCGACAGTCCTTCCTCCAAAGCCTTCGTGGCGGCCTTCATCAAGAAGTACGGCAAGCCGCCCGAGAACCAGGCCTGGGGCGAATACGTGGGCTTCCGCTCGGTCGCCCAGGCGATCGCCGAGACCAAGTCGCTGGACACCATGAAACTGATCGAGTACTTCGAGAAAGGTGCGCAGATCGACATCCTCAAGGGCCGCAAGGGCGTCTATCGCGACTGGGACCACCAGCTGATGCAGGAGATGTACACCCTCTCGCCCAAACCCAAGGGGCGCGCCAAGGACCAGTGGGACTTCCTGCAACTGGGCGCGGCCGTGCCGGGACCGAACGCACCGCTGGATTCGATCGCGCCGACCATGCAGGAAAACGCCTGCAAGTTCAGCTGAAGTTCCCCGGACCATACCGCCACGCGGCCATGCCTGAGACCCGGGCGTGGCCGCCAGTCGCCTCACTTTCGCAAGGCCTCGGGCCGGAGTTGCAATGCAAATCGTTTTCCTGCTGGAACAAATCCTCAACGGATTGCTGGTCGGCGGCTATTACCTGCTGATCGCGCTGGGGCTGTCGCTGATCTTCAGCCTGGGCGGCATCGTCAACCTGGCGCACGGCGCCTTCTATGCCATCGGCGCCTATCTCGCCGTGGAGATCACCAGGCATCTGGGATTCACCGGGGCGGTCTTCATCTCGCCGCTGCTGGTGGCACTGCTGGGCATCCTGTTCGAACGCTTCCTGCTGCGCCGTTTCTATTCGGCCGATCCCATCCTGGGACTCTTGCTGACCTTCGGCCTGTCGATGGTGGCGGAACAGCTGATCCGCATCCTGTGGGGCGCATCGCCACTCCCGGCTTCGATCCCGGCGGCCTTCAAGGGCCAGATCATGGTGGGTGACTTCATGTACTCGCGCTATCGCCTGCTGATGCTGGCCATCGTGATCGTGGCGCTGACGCTGATCTGGCTGCTGCTCAACAAGACCTCCTTCGGCCGCGTGGTGCGTGCCGGCGTGCAAAAGCCCGACATGGTGGCGGTACTGGGCATCCGCCTGCAGCCCTACATGACGGCCATCGTCATGCTGGGCGTCGGCCTGGCCGCACTGGCCGGGGTGCTGTTCGCGCCGATCTCGGGGGTACAGCCGGCCATGGGGGCCGAGATCATGACGGCCGCCTTCGTGGTGGTGGTCATCGGCGGCCTGGGCAGCTTCTGGGGCGTGGTGCTGGCCGCCGTACTGGTGGGCGTGGTACGCGGCATCACCATCCAGTTCTACGCCCCGGCCGGCGAGGCCTCGATGTACCTGCTGATGCTGCTGGTATTGATCTTCCGTCCGCGCGGCCTGTTGGGCGAGCGCATCGAACGCTTCGAATGAGACCGCGGCCATGAACCCTATGCTCTCCATGAATCCGAAACACCAATCCCTGTGGATCGGCGCCGCCGCGCTGATCATCACGCCCCTGCTGCTGCCACTGCTGGGCCTGACCACCACCTCGGCCACCGACGTGGTCATCTACGCCATTGCCGCCATGGGCTTGAACCTGCTGGTGGGCTATACCGGCCTGACCTCGTTCGGTCACGGCGCCTGGTTCGGAGTGGGCGCCTATGCCGCCGCGCTGTCGCAGAAATACTGGTTCCCCGGCCAGATCGTGCTGCCGCTGCTGTTCACCATCGCTTTCATCGCGGTTTGCGCGGCACTGGTGGGCTTTTTGATCCTGCGCCGGCGCGGCGTGTATTTCTCGCTGCTCACGCTGGCCCTGTCGGCGCTGACCTTCGCGGTGGCCTTCCGCTGGACCGACTTCACCGGCGGTGAATCGGGGCTGGGCGGCATCGTGCGACCGGTGGTCGCCGGCATCGACCTGGACCAGTCGCTGGCCTACCTGGTCTTCGTCAGCCTGATCGCCTTTGCCGTGCTCTACTGCCTGCACCGGCTGATCCGCTCGCCGTTCGGCCACACCATCGTGGCCATCCGCGAGAACGAGCAGCGGGCGCGCTTCCAGGGCTACGCCACCATCGTCTACAAACTGCAGATGTTCATCATCTCGGCCACCGTCACCGGCCTGGCCGGTGCTCTGCTGGCCTTCCACCACCGCTTCGCCTCGGCCGAGCCGACCTCGGTGGCCTTCTCCGGCGAACTGCTGGCGATGGTGGTGATCGGTGGCATGCGCAGCTTTCTCGGGCCGGCGCTGGGTGCGCTGTTCTACATCCTGTTCCGCGAATGCCTGTCGATCTGGACCGAGAACTGGCTGCTCTGGTTCGGCCTGGCCTTCGTCGGTTTCATCCTGTTCTCGCCCACCGGGCTGGTCGGCATCTGGCGCCAGCTGCTGCGCCGCCTCAAGCCGCCGGCCGAAGTGGGCGCCGCGATGAGCGCACGCCAGATCGTCGATGGCCTGCCGCTGCCGGACTTCCTGCAACCGCCCCCTCGGCAGGGCGTGGTACTGGAAGCCCGCGACATCGAAATCCGCTTCGGCGGCATCCAGGCGGTCAAGAATGCGCAGATCGCATTGCATGCAGGTGAAATCCACGCCCTGATCGGCCCCAACGGCGCCGGCAAGACCACCACCTTCAACCTGATCTCCGGCATGTTCGCCCCGCATGGCGGCAGCGTGCTGCTCAACGGCCAGCCCATCCACGGCCTGCCGCCCAGCGAGATTTGCCAGCGCGGCCTGGCGCGCTCGTTCCAGATCACCAATCTCTTCAAGGGTCTGTCGATCTACGAAAACCTGCGGCTCTCCCTGCAGGCCCGGCATGCGGCGCGCTACAACATGTGGCGTGATATCGACAGCTATCCCGAGATCCATGCCGAGACCGCCGAACTGATGCGCTTCCTCGGGCTCAAGGGCATCGACGACATCGAAGGCGGCGCCCTCTCCTACGGCGGGCAACGGCTGGTGGACCTGGGCATCGCCCTGGGCTCCAAGCCCCAGGTGCTGCTGATGGACGAACCCCTGGCCGGCCTGGCCGCTGCCGAACGGGAACGGGTCTCGCGGCTGGTGCAGATCATCGCCACCAACATCCCGGTGCTGATCGTGGAACACGACATCGACCGCGTGCTGGGTTTCTCGCAGCAGGTCACCGTGATGAACCAGGGCAGCGTACTGATGGCTGGCACACCCGAACAGGCCCGCGCCGACCAGCGCGTGCAGGAAATCTACACCGGTCACGGCACCCCGCCGGTCACCGGCCGTAGCAGCGGCGATGCGCAAGAGCGGGCGCAATTGCTGGCCTTCGAGGGCGTCAATGCCTACTACGGCAAGAGCCACATCCTCAATGACGCCAGCCTGGAGGTACGGCAGGGCGAGATCGTTGCCCTGCTGGGCCGCAATGGCGCCGGCAAGTCCACCCTGCTCAAGACCCTCACCGGCCTGCTGCGCCCAGCCTCCGGCACCATCCGCTATGACGGTCGCGACATCGCCGGACTGTCCGCCCCCGATATCGCCCGCCTGGGCATCGGCTACGTGCCGCAAGGGCGCGGCCTGTTCGCCGGCATGACGGTGGCCGAGAACCTGGCGCTGGGCCGACTGGCGCGCAAGAACGACAGCAGCAACGGCGTGGCCTGGAGTGAAGAAAAGATCTTGCAATACTTCCCGCGCCTGAAGGAACGTCTGCACACCCACGCCGATTTCCTCTCCGGTGGCGAACAGCAGATGGTCGCGGTAGCCCGGGCACTGTCGGGCAACGTCAAGCTTCTGTTGCTGGACGAACCCTTCGAAGGCCTGGCCCCGGCCGTGGTGCAGGAACTGTTCACCGTCTTCGACCAGTTACGGCGCGAGGTTTCCATCGTCATCGTCGAACACAACCTGGACCTGGTGCTGGCCCTGGCCGACCGCGTCTTCGCCCTGGAGCGCGGCGCCGTCTTCCACACCGGACCGGCCGAACCGCTGCTCAACGATCTTACCTATCGCAAGAAAATCCTCTGGCTCTGAGCCAGCACTCTCCCTCCCGCAACAAGGACACTGCACCATGGACCTGAATCTGAAAGACCAGAAAGTCATCGTCACCGCCGGCGCCCAGGGCATCGGCCTGGCCATCACCGCCGCCTTCGTCGAGGCCGGCGCCCACGTCCACATCTGTGACGTCAGCGAAGACTTCCTCGCCAGCGCCCGCAGCCAGTTCGCCGGCGCCCCCGTGAGCTACAGCCTGACCGACGTCACCAGCGAGACCCAGGTCGATGCCATGTTCGCCGACCTCAGCCAACGCTGGGGCGGCGTACTGGATGTCCTGGTCAACAACGCCGGCATCGCCGGCCCCACCCTGCCGGTGGAAGACGTCGAATTGTCCGGCTGGGACCAGACCATTGCCGTCAACCTTACCGGCCCCTTCCTCTGCACCCGGCGCGCCGTACCGATGCTGAAGAAGAACGGCGGCGGCTCCATCGTCAACATCTCCTCGGTGGCCGGCCGCCTGGGCTTTGCCCTGCGCACGCCCTACTCGGCCTCCAAGTACGGCGTCATCGGCCTGACCGAAACCTGGGCCATCGAACTGGGGCCGTCCAATATCCGCGTCAATGCCGTGCTGCCGGGCGTAGTCGAAGGTGCCCGCCAGGAGCGCATCGTCGCCGCCAAGGCAGAGGCCTATGGCATCGAACATGAAGAAATGCGCCAGCGCCTGCTCTCCAAGGTCTCGCTGCGCAAGATGGTCACGGCGCAAGACATCGCCAACCAGATCATCTTCATCTGCTCCCCGGCCGGCGCCTCCATCAGCGGGCGCAGCCTGTCGGTATGCGGCAACGTCGAAGTATTGAGCTGAGGAGCCGCCATGAGTGAAAAGATCGCCGTCATCGGCGCCGGCCTGATCGGCCGCGCCTGGGCCATCGTCTTTGCCCGCGCAGGCTATCGGGTGGACCTGTGGGACGCCGTCCCGCAAGCCCTGCAGGGTTGCCGGCAACTGCTGCAGGACAACCTGGCCGACCTCGCCAGTCATGGCCTGATCGACGAAACACCGCAGACCGTACTGGCCCGCATCCACACGGCAGACAGCCTAGCCACCGCCCTGCAGGACGCCATCCTGGTCCAGGAAAACGTCAAGGAAACGGTAGACGTCAAACGCGCCATCTTCGCCGAAATGGACCGCCTGGCCGCCCCGCAGACCATCCTCACCAGCTCCACCTCGTGGATCCCCACCTCCGCCTTCTCGGAGCACCTGCCCGGACGCGACCGCATCCTGGTCGCCCACCCCGTCAACCCGCCCTACCTGGTCCCCCTGGTCGAACTCGCCCCGGCCCCCTGGACCTCCGCCGCCACGGTCGAACGCGCCCGCGACATCTACACCCGTGCTGGCCAATCCCCGGTGGTCCTGAACAAGGAAATCACCGGCTTCCTGCTCAACCGCATCCAGGGCGCGGTACTGAACGAAGCCCTCAACCTCTACGAAAACGGCTACGCCACTGCTGCCGATCTCGACAAGGTCTTGAAGGACGGCCTCGGCCTGCGCTGGTCCTTCATGGGCCCATTCGAAACCATCGACCTGAACGCCCCCGAAGGCGTACTGGACTATGCCCGCCGCTACGGCCACACCTACCGCGACGTAGCGAAGACACAAGCTCCCAATGAATGGAACAGCGAAACCCTGGAACGCATTGAAGCAGAGCGACGGGCCGCCCTACCCGCAGACCAGCTAGGCGAACGCGCCCGCTGGCGCGACAACAGACTGATGGGACTGATTGCGCACAAGCGCAAGCAAAAATAGCAAACAAAGAAGCAAACAAAGAACCAAAGCCCAAGGCAAGCAAGAGCACCACGAAGCCGAAGGCGAGCCCCCCGCGAGGCCGAAGGCGAGCCGGACACGCTTTCCCCCTTGGGAGCCAGCCGCCGGAGTGAAGCGGCAAGTGGATCAG
>NZ_JABXGI010000033.1:0-32309 GCF_022627865.1 Herbaspirillum sp. C7C2 | reverse complement strand
TGCCTCCTGACGACTATCCAATAAGCCGTCAGGATACAAAACTCAGAAAATCAGTCCACGGAATTCTTCGAAGAACCTTTTTTATGCCCGTCCGGTTTGCACCGGACGCGGTGCAACGCAGCTCAGCTCTCGCGCTTTCTCGCGCCCTTGCGCTCCTGCCCCACCTCATCGATGGCATCCTGGAATTCAGTCACATCCTCGAAGCTCTTGTACACCGAGGCGAAGCGGATATAGGCAATCTTGTCCAGCCGCTTGAGTTCGCGCATGACCAGCTCGCCCACCTGCCCCGACATCACTTCCCGTTCGCCACTCTGCAGCAGCTTGTCCTGGATGCTCTGGATCGCCATGTCCACCGCCTCGGCCGACACCGGTCGCTTGCGCAGGGCCAGCATCAGGCTGCCGCGCAGCTTGCTGGGGTCGAACTCGGTACGACTGCCATTCTTCTTGACGATCACCGGCAGGGTCAGCTCGATGCGCTCGTAGGTCGTGAAGCGCTTGTCGCAATTGCCGCAGCGGCGACGACGGCGGATCGAATGACCGTCCTCGGACAGACGGGTGTCCAGCACCGGGGTATCTTCGTGATTGCAGAATGGGCACTTCATGGCAGCAGTGGTTTGGTTGGACTGGACAAGGAGGACCACCCTCCTGACTTCGTATTGCAGCGCGACTTCGCGACCTGGCGCAGAGAGCGCAGAGGGCGCAGTATTGCACCCGCTCACCGTGACAGCCATCGTATCGTAGTGCAGATAAACGACGGCGCCCGCAAAAACGGGCGCCGTCGGGCAAGACATCGATCCGGCAGACCGACGATGCCGGCCCGCATCGGACCGGCGTCGTCACGTCAGAGACAATCAGCCGTAGACCGGGAAGGCGTCGGTCAGCTTCTTGACCTCGACCTTGACGCGCTCGATGGTGGCCGCGTCATGCGGGTTGTCCAGTACGTCGGCGATCAGGTTGCCGACCTTCTCGGCCTCGGCTTCCTTGAAACCACGGGTGGTCATGGCCGGGCTGCCCAGGCGGATGCCGGAGGTCACGAACGGCTTTTCCGGATCGTTGGGGATGCCGTTCTTGTTGCAGGTCATGTGGGCCGAACCCAGGATGGCTTCGGCTTCCTTGCCGGTCAGGCCCTTGGGGCGCAGGTCCACCAGCATCACGTGCGACTCGGTACCGCCGGAGACGATGCGCAGACCACGCTTGATCAGGGTCTTGGCCAGCACATCGGCGTTCTTGACCACCTGCTGCTGGTAGGCCTTGAATTCCGGCGATGCGGCTTCCTTGAAGGCCACGGCCTTGGCGGCGATGACGTGCATCAGCGGACCGCCCTGGATACCAGGGAAGATGGCCGAGTTGATGGCCTTTTCATGCTCGGCCTTCATCAGGATCACGCCACCGCGCGGACCGCGCAGGGACTTGTGGGTGGTCGAGGTGACGAAGTCGGCGAAGGGCACCGGGTTGGGGTACACACCGGCGGCGATCAGGCCGGCATAGTGGGCCATGTCGACCATGAAGTAGGCGCCGACTTCCTTGGCGATCTTGGAGAAGCGCTCGAAGTCGATGCGCAGCGAGTAGGCCGAGGCGCCAGCGATGATCAGCTTGGGCTTCTTCTCGCGAGCCAGGGCTTCCATGGCTTCGTAGTCGATCTCTTCCTTGTCGTTCAGGCCATAGGAGACGACGTTGAACCACTTGCCCGACATGTTCAGTGCCATGCCGTGGGTCAGGTGGCCGCCTTCTGCCAGCGACATGCCCATGATGGTGTCGCCCGGCTTCAACATGGCGAAGAACACGCCCTGGTTGGCCTGGGAACCGGAGTTGGGTTGTACGTTGGCGGCTTCGGCGCCGAACAGGGCCTTCAGGCGGTCGATGGCCAGCTGCTCGGCCACGTCCACGTATTCGCAGCCACCGTAGTAGCGCTTGCCCGGATAGCCTTCGGCGTACTTGTTGGTCAGTTGCGAACCTTGCGCTTCCATGACGGCCGGCGAGGTGTAGTTTTCAGAAGCGATCAGCTCGATGTGATCCTGCTGGCGTGCGTTTTCCTTCTGGATGGCAGACCACAGGTCGGGATCGACTTTCGCGAGAGTCTGGTTCTTGTCAAACATGGTGTTTCTCCAAATTGATGAGGTGCGGCCGAAGATCGGGTCACCGGCTGCGCGAAGGCATGCCTGATGCTCGACTTCCAAAATCGAATGAGGGCCAGAAAATACGGGGGGATTGCGGGCAGCCTCAGTCGTACTGTCCATTCGGCTGCCCAGGCGCACGGCTGTTGAAATCTCACGCTTCCCGATGGATCCCCATCTTGGTCGGTTTTACCCGACGTTTCGCCAGTCACGTGAGACGAAATGGTGAGCGCATTGTAGTGAAATGGGGCGATTTCGGCAAGAACCATGGCGCAGGCGCAACATGCCTCAATCGGCCCCGCAACCGCGCCAAAAGCGAGCCGCACTTCGTAAAAACCGGCTTTGGGCTACAATTTCGTTTTCTTCCGGGATCGCCGGGGTGAAGCGCAGGGACGCCGTTCCGCCTGCGACCTGAGCACCGGCACCGGTTCTTACGCTACACAACAGGAGAATCAAGAGATGGTCGTGTTGATTACGGGAGCTACCGCAGGCTTCGGCGCCGCCATGGCGCGCAAATTCGCCGGCAATGGTCACAAGGTGATCGCCGCCGGTCGCCGCAAGGAGCGCCTGGATGACCTGGTCAAGGAACTGGGTGCCGACAAGGTACTGCCGCTGGTGCTGGACGTGACCAGCAAGTCCTCCATCGACGCCGGCCTGGCCAGCCTGACCGGTGACTGGAAGCAGGTCGACGTCCTGATCAACAACGCCGGTCTGGCGCTGGGACTGGGCCCGGCCCACGAAGTCGCGCTGTCGGACTGGGAAACCATGATCGACACCAACGTCAAGGGTCTGGTCACCATCACCCACGCCCTGCTGCCCGAGATGGTCAAGCGCGGCAGCGGCACCATCATCAACCTGGGCTCGGTAGCCGGTGCCTACCCCTACCCGGGCGGCAACGTCTACGGCGCCACCAAGGCCTTCGTCGACCAGTTCACGCTGAACCTGCGCGCCGATCTGGTGGGCACTGGCGTGCGCGCCACCAACCTGGCCCCTGGCCTGTGCGGCGGCACCGAGTTCTCCAATGTGCGCTTCAAGGGCGATGACGGCGCGGCCGCAAAGGTCTATGAAGGCACTACCCCGCTGACGGCCGACGATATCGCCGAAGCCGCCTTCTGGGTCGCCACCATGCCGGCACACGTCAACATCAACTACATGGAACTGATGCCGACCTGCCAGGGCTTCAGCCCCTTCAACATCAAGCGCAAACAGTAAGGGATGGGGTAAAATGGCGTTTTTGCCGGGAACGCTCCGGCGCCGCAGGAACGCCATTTGCAAGCCCCTTTGCGATCAGTTCCACAGTGCAAGATGCGTGGCCTCCACTAAATCTTGCATTTGAGGCAACACCCTGTTCGCATTGATTGCTTTCCGCTTCCTTGATTTCTTTTCAGCTGCCACAGCAGATTTCCCAATAACAAGAAGCATATGAGTGCCGCCAGTAGTCCATTCGACTGGAACATCCGGGTCTACTATGAAGATACCGACACCGGAGGCGTGGTCTTCTACGCCAATTATCTGAAGTTCTTCGAGCGCGCCCGCACGGAATGGCTGCGCTCCTTCGGTTTCCAGCAGCAACACCTGGCCGAGACCACCGGCGCCATCTTCGTGGTTAGGAACACCAACGTCGACTATCTCTCGCCAGCGCGCCTGGACGATGAACTCCGCTTGACCGTCGTGGTCGAAAAACTTCGAAATGCCTCCATGGAATTTTCCCAGGAGGCCTGGCGCCTGCCGTCGGGGGATGGCAATGCCGCCAGCGACCAGGACGCAACGTTGCTGGCAAGGGGCAGCATCACCGTGGCCTGCGTGGACGCAGCCACTTTCCGCCCGCGCCCTATTCCCGAAGAATTGCTCGCCTGCATCAAGAAAGTCGCATGATGTCAACGGAAAAGCTCATCCAGACCTTTATGGCAGGTAGCACAACTGTCCCAACAGGCAATCTTGCCGCTTGGGACGATATCCGTGCCGGAAACCTTCTCCCTACAATGACCGTCTTTTGTTTCATGTAACTGAATCTACAACTGAACAAAAGATACAAACCGCCGACTTACCATCCATTCACCGCTGCCACGCCGCCACATTTCCCCATGAACGTCACACAAGACCTGTCCTTCATTTCACTGATCGCAAACGCGTCCGTTTTGGTGCAACTGGTGATGCTGCTGCTGCTGTCGGCATCGATCATCAGCTGGACCTACATCTTCCGCAAGATGTTCACCATCCGCGCCGCGCGCGTGCAGACCGAGGAATTCGAACGCGTCTTCTGGTCCGGCGGCAACCTGTCGGCGCTGTACCAGGAAGCCCTGTCCAATCGCCGCAAGGCCGGTAGCGGTGGCGCGATGGAACGCATCTTTCAGGCCGGCATGGGTGAATTCACCAAGGCCAAGGCCTCGGTCACGGCCCGTGGCGGCGCGGTCGAACCCGGCCTGCTGCTGGACGGCGCCCGCCGCGCCATGCGCGCCGCCTACCAGCGCGAAATGGACGCCCTCGAATCGCACCTGGCCTTCCTGGCATCGGTTGGTTCGGTGTCCCCGTATGTGGGCCTGTTCGGTACCGTCTGGGGCATCATGAACGCCTTCCGCGGCCTGGCCAACGTGCAGCAGGCTACCCTGGCGGCCGTCGCCCCCGGCATCGCCGAGGCCCTGATCGCCACCGCCATCGGCCTGTTCGCCGCGATCCCGGCCGTGGTCGCCTACAACCGCTACTCGCACGACATCGATCGCCTGGCGATCCGCTTCGAAAGCTTCATCGAAGAGTTCTCCAACATCTTGCAACGTCAGGCACGCTAATGGCTGGGTCATCGATGCGCGGGGGCCGTCCCCGCAAGTTCAAGTCGGAAATCAACGTCGTCCCCTACATCGACGTGATGCTGGTGCTGCTGATCATCTTCATGGTGGCCACGCCCATCACCAACCCCAGCGTGATCAACCTGCCCACGGCCGGCAAGTCCACCCAGCCGCCGTCGGATTACATCGAGATCGCCCTGAAGCCCAACACCCAGGCCACGATCCGCATCAACGGCCCCAAGAGCGGCGGCAAGAAGGCCGAGACCGTGACCGGCAAGACCGACCTGTCGGAGCGCCTGCGCAAGCTGCATGAAGACAATCCCGAGCTGGCCGTGATGATTTCGGCGGACAAGGAAATCAAGTATGACGAAGTGGTCCAGGTGATCTCGGAAGCGAAGAAACAGGGCATCGCGCGGGTCGGCCTGGCCACCAAGTAAGCGCACGCCCCAGCGATATGAGCGATAACGCACACTACAACATCCCCAAGGCACCGGGCCGCTGGCGCGCCATCACGCTGGCGCTGGTGATGCACGTGGCCTTGTTCCTGTTCTTCTGGATCGGGATCCGCTGGCAGAGCGAGACCCCGCTCACGGTGGAAGCCGAGATCTGGGACCCGCAATACAAGGAAGCCGCCCCCCTGCCCACCCCGCCCCAGCCCGAACCGGACCCGGTGGTGGAACCGCCCAAGCCGCAACCGCAGCCCCTGCCTGAACCCAAGCCCGTCCCGCCCAAGGTGATCGACGAACCCAAGGTCGAGAAGCCCGATATCGCCCTGGAAAAGGAAAAGAAGCGCAAGGAAGAGCAGGAGAAGCAAGAGAAACAGGAAAAGGCTGACAAGCTCAAGGCCGAGAAGGAAAAGGCCGAGCGCGAGAAGAAGGAGCAGGCCGAAAAGGACAAGGCTGACCGCGAAAAGAAGGAAAAGCTGGAAGCCGAAAAGCAGAAGAAGCTGAAGGAAGAGAAACAGAAGGAAGAAGAGGCCAAGAAGAAGGCTGATGCCGAGAAGCAGGCTGCCGACAAGAAGAAGCAGCAGCAGGCCGCCGCCGACGCCAAGGCCGCCGAACAGCGCCGCCAGGAAGACCTGAAGCGCATGATGGGCCAGGCCACCAGCGCCACCGGCGGTACCGGCAAGGCCGAGAAGTCGCAGGGTCCCAAGGGCAGCCCCGATTACGCCAACAAGCTGCGTGCCAAGATCCGCAGCAACACTTTGTTCGATAACAGCGGCGTGAGCGGAAACCCGGCCGGGGAGTACACTGTCGAATTGTTCCCGGATGGTAGCGTGCGCACGGTTCGTGTGAACAAACCTTCAGGCGTGCCGGGCTTCGACGAAGCCGTGCGTACGGCCATCATGAACTCGCAGCCCTTCCCGGCCGACAAGGATGGCAAGGTACCGTCCAGCTTCACTTTCACCCACTATCCGAAAGATCAGTAAACGATGATTAAAGCCCGTTACCTGACCAGCATCGCCGCCGCCACCGCCGTGGTGGCCGGCCTGTCCTTCGCCCCGGCCTCGCAGGCGCAGATCCGCTTCGAGATCACCGGCGTGGGTGCTTCGCAGATCCCGATCGCCATCACCGCCTTCCCCGGCGAGGAATCGGCGCCGCAACAGATCACCTCGGTGGTCAAGGCCGACCTGGCCCGCAGCGGCATCTTCAAGCTCATCGACAATGGCGATGCCCTCTCCGATTCCTCCGCCATCAACTATGGCGACTGGCAGAAGCGCGGCGCCAATGCGCTGGCCGTAGGTAGCGTCACGCGCCTGGCCGATGGCCGCTTCGACGTGCGCTACCGCCTCTTCGACACCGTGCAGTCGAGCCAGCTGTCGGCGCTCTCCATCGGCGCCCAGCCGCAGCTGCTGCGCCTGACCGCCCACAAGATCGCCGATGACATCTATCAAAAGCTGACCGGCATCCCCGGCATCTTCTCCACCCGCATTTCCTACGTGACCAAGTCCGGCAGCGAATATCGCCTGGAAGTGGCAGACGCCGATGGCGAAGGCACCCAGGTGGCGCTGCGCTCCAATGAGCCCATCATCTCGCCGTCCTGGTCGCCCGATGGCACCAAGGTCGCGTATGTCTCCTTCGAAATGAAGAAGCCGGTGGTCTACATCCAGAACCTGGTGACCCGCCAGCGCTCCATCGTGGCCAACTTCAAGGGCAGCAACTCGGCCCCGGCCTGGTCGCCGGACGGTTCGCGCCTGGCCGTGGCCCTGACCCGCGACGGCCTGACCCAGGTCTACGTCATCAATGCCGACGGCTCCGGCCTGCGCCGCCTGACCAACAGCGCCGGCATCGATACCGAACCGCAGTTCTCGCCCGATGGCGGCAGCATCTATTTCACCAGCGACCGCAGCGGCGGCCCGCAGGTGTACAAGGTCGGCCTGGATGGCGGCTCGCCGCAACGCGTCACCTTCAACGGCAGCTACAACATCAGCCCGCGCATTTCGCCTGACGGCAAGACGCTGGCCTTCATCTCGCGTCGCGACGGCCTGTTCCAGCTCTATGCGCTGGACCTGACCAATGGCCAGGAGACCCGCCTCTCCGACGGCAGCCGTGACCAATCGCCCAGCTTTGCGCCCAACGGCAAATACATCATGTACGCGACGGAATCTGGTCGTCGCGGATCCCTGGCCGTCGTCTCCGTCGACGGCCGAATCAAACAGCGTCTCACGACGCAGGCCGGTGATATCAGGGAACCGACCTGGGGTCCGTTCATGAAATAAAGAAATCCAATATTGCTTTCATCACGACAAGGAGAAATCCAAAATGCGCACTATCAGTACCTTCGCCCTCATCGTCTCCAGTGCAGTCCTGCTGGCCGCCTGCTCGTCCACCAAGCTGGACGACAAGGCTAACGCTCCCGTGCAGAACGGCGCCAGCAACGGCGCTGACACCCGCTCGGTGGGCACCGTCAACGCCGGTTCCGTCGATCCGCTGAACGACCCGCAAGGCGTGCTGGCCAAGCGTAGCGTGTACTTCGACTACGACAGCTACACCGTCAAGCCGGAATACCGTACCGTCATCGAGAACCACGCCAAGTACCTGGTGGCGCACAAGGATCGCAAGGTCATCATCCAGGGCAACACCGATGATCGCGGTGGCGCCGAGTACAACCTGGCCCTGGGTCAGAAGCGTGCTGAAGCCGTCCGCAAGGCCCTGGTCCTGCTGGGCGTGTCGGATGCACAAGTGGAAGCGGTTTCCTTCGGCAAGGAAAAGCCCAAGGCACTGGGCCAGGATGAATCGTCCTACGCCGAGAACCGTCGCGCTGACATCGCTTATCAATAATCGACATGCATACCGCTTTCAAACTGAAATCGGTGACCGTGGCGGCCTTGCTGGCCGCCACGGCTTTCCTACCGCTTACCGCCCGTGCCGGCATGTTTGACGATGACGAAGCACGCAAGGCCATCCTGGACATCCGCTCCAAGATCGAAGCCCTGCAGCGCGACGTCGCCAACAAGGCCGACAAGAACAGTGTCCTGACCCTCTCGGATCGCAACGACAACCTGCAGTCGCAGATTGCCGCGCTGCGCGGCCAGATCGAGGTCTTGACCAACGAGATTACCAACGCCCAGCAACGTCAGAAGGACTTCTACGTCGATCTGGATGCGCGCCTGCGCAAGCTGGAGCCACAGCAGGTCAGCGTGGACGGCCAGACCGTGGCTGTGGGCGTGTCCGAACAGCAGGCCTATGATGCGGCGCTGTCGCAATTCAAGGGTGGCGACTACAAGGGAGCAGGCAATGCCTTCGCCGACTTCCTGAAGCGTTATCCGCAATCCGGCTATGCCCCCTCGGCGCAATACTGGCAAGGCAACTCCCTGTACGCCCAGCGCGACTACAAGGGCGCCATCGCCGCGCAGCAAGTGGTGGTGAAGAATTATCCGGACAACCCCAAGGCCGCTGACGCCCTGCTCAACATCGCCAGCTCGCAAGCCGAGTTGAAGGACAAGGCAGCCGCCAAGAAGACGCTGGAGCAATTGATCGCCAAGTATCCGAACACCCCGGCCGCGCAAACCGGCAAGGAACGGATGGCTTCATTGAAGTGATCGCCAGTCAGCGCCGGCACCGGGTCGGCGCGTGACGGGCTGCAGGATGATCGGAAATCAGCACGTGGCGCCAGAGTGTTGACAGTGCCGATAGAGTTTGCCTATAATAGCTGTCTTTCGGGTCGTTAGCTCAGTTGGTAGAGCAGCGGACTTTTAATCCGTTGGTCGCAGGTTCGAGTCCCGCACGGCCTACCAGAAATTCAGCAGTAGTCTCAAGAAAAAAGCCCACGTTGACGTGGGCTTTTTTCTTTTCATCTTCGCCCCTCAGCCGCTTCCCCGCCCCCGCCGCCGGGCGCACCCCTTGCTTATTCAGATGTGCCAGCCCGGCCGAGCCCGTGGCGCGTTATGATACCGCCGGCCTGTGTATGCTCCTGCACGGCCAGCCACCCTGCAACCCACTCTGCCCAATGAAACCGCAACGCACCGCCGACACGCCGGAAACCCTCGACCAGACCGTCTACGAGGCCATCTTCAATGCCGTCATGCACGGCCGCCTGAAGCCCGGAACGCGCCTGCAGGAGGCCAGCCTGTGCGAGCAGTTCGGCGTCAGCCGCACCGTGGTGCGGCAAGCGCTGCGGCGGCTGTCGGAGCTGCGCATTGTCGACGTGGTGCCCAACAAGGGCGCCGCGGTGGCGACACCGGGACCGAAGGAGACACGCGATGTCTTCGCTGCCCGGCGGGCGATCGAAGGCGCCATCGTGCGCGAAGTGGCGCGCCAGATCGACCACGGTGACGTCGCCAAACTGCGGCAGCGCCTGCAGGCCGAGCACGCCGCGCTGCATGACGGCGACCACCCGCGCTGGGTCGCCCTGGCCGGTGGCTTTCACCTGGCGCTGGCGGAGCTGTCCGGCAACCAGGTACTGCAACGCATGCTGACCGAACTGATGACCCGTTGCTCCCTCATCGTCGCGCTCTACGAAGCCCCCGGCGAGGCCAGTTGCGAGCATGACGAGCACAGCCGCCTGGTGGACCTGCTGGCACTGCGCGATGGCAATGGCGCCAGCGCCGAGATGGAACGCCACCTGCTGGCGCTGGAAGGCCGCCTGCGCCTGCCGGAAGAAAAGCCCGACGCATTGCGCCGCGCCTTCTGAGCTTCCTCCGCGTCCATTCTCCCCACATCCCTCGCCGCCGATCACGGGCGCCGGACTGCCCACGTCTGGTGCACGACCAGCACCCTGGGTGAGCAAAAGGTCCGCTTTGGCTCACCACCAAAATTGTATACAATACATATAATCACAATATTACCTTTAAAATCATATAGATAATATAATTAAAAGGCTGGCATCCAAATTGCATGTATACGATCACAGTGAATTTTCGCTACTGATCCATCCATCCAACAAGGAGCCCCGCCGTGATGAACCGCCGTCAATTTCTGCTTGCATCCAGCGCCGCCGCCGTAGCTGCGTCCTCGCAACCGTTCGCCGCCCTGGCCGCTGCCCCGAAGCTGAAGATCGGCTTCATCTATCCGGGGCCGGTGGCCGACATCGGCTGGTCTTTCCAGCATGATCTCGGACGACGCATGCTGGAAAAGGAATTCGGCGCCCGCATCGAGACGGTATTCGTCGAGCGCGTGCCGGAAACGCCGGAGGCCGAGCGTGTCATGCGCCAGCTGATCGATGACGGCTGCAAGATGATCTTCGCCACCTCGTTCGGCTTCATGAACCCGGTGCTGCGCGTGGCCAAGGAAAACCCGGACGTGATCTTCGAACACTGCTCCGGCTACACGATGGCGCGCAATGTAGGCCTGTACCAAACCCGTTTCTACGAAGGCGCCTATGTGCTGGGTACCATCGCCGGACGCATGACCAAGACCAATACGCTGGGCTATGTGGCGCCGATTCCGATCCCCGAGGTGATCCGCAACCTGGACGCCTTCGTATTGGGTGCTCGCAGTGTGAACCCCAAGGTCAACGCCAAGGTGGTGTGGATCAACGCCTGGTACGACCCCAGCCTGGAGCGCGATGCCGCGCAGACGCTGGCCGCGCAAGGCGCCGACGTGTTCTACCAGAACACCGACTCGCCGGCACCGGTGCAGGTGGCGGAAAGCAAGGGCCTGTACGCCTTCGGCCAGGACTCCGACATGAGCCGCTTCGGTCCCAGGGCGCATCTGACCGGCAATACGCTGAACTGGGGCGTGTACTACGTCCACAAGGTGCGGCAGGTGCTGGAAGGCCAATGGAAGGCGGAGGACACCAAGTGGGGCATGAAGGAAGGTATCGTCCAGCTCGCCCCCTACAACGCTGGGCTGCCCAAGGAGGTGGTGGCGCAGGCGGAAGAGCGCCGCAAGGCCATCGTCGCCGGCACCTTGCAGCCCTTCGCCGGCCCCATCAACAACCAGGGCGGACAGTTGCAGGTCGCCGCCGGGCGCACCGTACCCGAGTCCGAGCTCTGGACCATGAAGTGGTATGTGGAAGGCATCCAGGGCAAGCAACCCTGACCCTGGCTACCGATACCGGCTTGCCTTGTTCGGGAGAGCAAACGGGGCAAGCCGAAAGCTCACAATCGCTTCAAGGAATATGAAGAAAACGCCATGACAGAAATCGACTTCGCCGAACTCAGCGTCTACCAGCGCTACAAGCTGATGGCCAGCCTGATCGTGCCGCGCCCGATCGCGCTCATCACCACGCTGGGCGAAGACGGCACGGTCAACGCCGCGCCGTTCTCCATGTTCAACATGCTCGGCGAAGACCCGCCTATCGTGATGGTCAGCATCAACCGCCTGCAGGACGGCGCACTCAAGGACACCGCAGCCAACATCCTGCGCACCGGCGAGTTTGTCGTGCACCTGACCGACGAGGCCATGTGCGCGCAAATGGACGCCTGTGCTGCCACGCTGCCGCCACACCAGAGCGAGCTCGAGCACGCCGGCCTGCACGCCGTGCCGGCGCAGACGATCCAGCCGCCGCGTATCGCCGAGGCGCCGGTCGCCTTTGAATGCGTGCTGCATGAAAAACTGGAAACGGCCAGCCGCTACATCTTCATCGGCCGCGTGCAATGGCTGGCCGCGCGCGACGGCCTGGTCGATACCGAACAATGGCGCGTGCGCCTGCAGGACTATCATCCGGTAGGCCGCTTCGGCGCCAGCTTCTACCTCAACGCCAGCGGCCGCTTCACGCTCGACAAAGCACAAGCCACCACCCCGATCGACGAAATGTGAGGCCGAC
Source organism: Herbaspirillum sp. C7C2 (assembly GCF_022627865.1). Classification (NCBI taxonomy): domain Bacteria; kingdom Pseudomonadati; phylum Pseudomonadota; class Betaproteobacteria; order Burkholderiales; family Oxalobacteraceae; genus Herbaspirillum; species Herbaspirillum sp. C7C2. The sequence continues at coordinate 20,203 of NZ_JABXGI010000033.1, read as the reverse complement.
CATGCGCATCCCCATCCCCTTCAACGAACAGGACTACGCCGCCATGCGCCTGGCCATCGATGCCTCCGAAGAAGCGCTCAAGCGCGGCGATATGCCCTTCGGCGCCACCCTGGTCGCGCCCGACGGCAAGGTGCTGATGACGGCGATGAACAACCAGAACACCGCCGCCGACTGCACCGGCCACGCCGAAATGGTGCTGGTGCGGCGCGCGCAGAAAGAGCTGGGGCTGGAAGCCATGCGCGGCGCCACCGTCTACGCCAGTGGCGAACCCTGCGCAATGTGCTGCGGCGCGATGTTCTGGGGCGGCATCGGCCGCGTGATCTATGCCGCCTCCACCGCGCAGATTGGCGACGCGCTGGGCGGCCCGCAACTTCCCCTGCGCGCAGCTGACGTGGTGCAAGATTCTGCACCTGCGGTCAGCGTGGAAGGCCCCTTGCTGGGCGCCGAGGCAGTGACGGTATTGCAGCGCTTCGGGGCCTGAAGGCGCAGTCCCGCCAGTCCTCCCCCTCCCCCCGCGCAGGCACTTCCCCGCCTGCCGGCTCCCCCTCACCGCAACCCATCTCCGCCAAACCCGACCGGCATGGAAAGTGCTTGGCACGGGAGGTAGCGAAGAGATCGACCGCCCCCGACCTCCCAGACCTACTACCTCCAGGCCCTGCGCATTGATGCAGGTCGCCTGTAGTATTCGTGAAAGAAACTCCTCATATCCTTTCAAAGTGGTCCCACCACGTTGATGCAGTCCCGATGAAAACCGCCCGTACGCCCTTCACCTGCCTTCACCGCCCGTCCCTGCTGCACCGCCATGGCCGGCTTGCCAGCCGGATGGCCGCATTCACCCGGCGTGCCGCACGACGGCTGGAGTTGCGCTCCTTCCCCTTGCTGCAGGAACAGTTCAGTGCCGAGGAAGGCTGGCGCGCCTGCCTGGCCATCGCGCTGCCGCTGGCGGCGGCCATGATCAGCGGTCAGCACTGGCTGGCCTGGGCCGTGTTCGCCGCCTTCTGGACCTGCCTGTGCGATGCCCCGGGGCCGCATACCCAGCGGCGGCGCCTGCTGGCCGGCTTTGCGGTGGCCGGCACGGCGGTGGCATTCATCGGTTCCTGGAGCGCCTCCTGGAGCAGTCATGCGGCCCTGCTCGCCGCACCGGTGATGGTGCTGCTCAGCGTCACGCTGACCGGTGCGATCCAGTCCGCAGCGCTGCTGGGGACGCTGCTGGCGGTGGTGGCGGTGGTGGCGGCGGGCTTCCCGCATGCGCCGGCGCTGGCGGCGCTGCAGGCCGCATCTTTCCTGATCGGCGCGCTCTGGGCCTGGCTGCTGATCAATCTTTTTTGGCGTATCGACGAACACACGGCCCTGCGCCAGGCCGCGCAGGCGGCGCTGCTGCGCATGCTCGACATGAGCCGCGACCTGCTCGCCGCGCGCGATGGCCAGCATCGGGAACAGCAATGGCACAGCGAACACGGCGAACACCGCCGCGCCGTGCGATTGGCCCTGGAACGGCTGCGCACGATGCTGCAGCCTCATGAACGCTCCTCCGGCCACAGAGCCCAGCCCTATCGCCGCCTGCTGGAGGCCTGCGAAATGATCTTCAGCGCCTTGATCGCGCTGGAACACGCCGCCATCCAGCAACTGGGCTCGCCCGCCGAGCGGCGCATCGTGGCACGGGCAGCGCGCATCGTGGTGCTGCGCGCCTACCAGAGGCTGACGCTGCGGCCACAGATCCCGCTGCCATCGAACCAGTCCCGCCCCATCGACATAAGGCGCGCCAGCCAGCTGGCCGACCCGTTGATGACTGGCTGCCTGTCGGCCTTGATGCAGGCCCACACGCTGCTGCTGTCCGATCCCGCCTGGGCGCAATACCGGGCCGAGCACGGCAGCGATGAACCCGATGCGTCGCCCGCCGCCGCCGTGCCACCCACACTGCCACCCGCCTGGCGCACCGGGCTGGGCCGGGGCCTGCAACAGGGCGCCCGCCAGGCCGCTGGCGTGGCGGCGGTGTTCTATGCGGCCCAGGTGTTCCAGCTTGGCTATCCCTACTGGGCCACGATGGCCGTGGTGGTAGTACTGCAAGGTGCGGCACGCCAGACCTGGACGCGCTGCCTGGAACGCATCCTGGGCAGCCTGCTGGGCGGTGCATTGGCACTGAGCCTGCTCCATGTGGCTTCCGGCATGAGCTGGGTGCTGCCGCTGGTGGCGGTGATGCTGGCCGGCCTGGCCATCGCCCTGCGGCTGGTGAACTACACGGTGTTCGTGGTGTTCCTGACCATGTTGTTCATCTGCGTGACCGAAATGCTGCAACCTGGTGTCGGCATCGCCTCGGCCCGGGCCTTGGACAACCTGATCGGCAGCGCCGTCGCCCTGCTGGCCGCCCTGGCGCTATGGCCCGAACTGGGAGCATCGCCGCGCGAACGCATCGCGCTCGGTCTCAAGGCCAATCGTGACTATCTGGAGGCGGTAGTCGCCCACCAGCCGCCATCGACCTTGCGTCGCCTGCAGCGCCAGGCCGGGCTGGCCAGCATCGACGCCGAGACCGCCCTGCACGACCTGGGTGGCTTGCGCCGCCACAGCGAACGCCTGTCCCACAGCGAGATGGCCCGCCTGCGCGAAGTGCGCGAACTGGCCGGGCAGGCATCGGTGGCCTGGCATCTTGATCGAGGCACCCGGCAGGACCCGGCCACGGCGCGGGAGAGCTGATCCGGTATACTTCCGGTTTTACCGAGTCTGCCTGCCCTGCCCACCGACATGTCCGACCAAGCCCCCGAACCGATCTTCCCGGATGACGCCGTTGCCGGTGCCGATTCCATCCCCGCGCCCCGACGCTGGATCGTCCTGCAGAACGTCCATGAAGTGGAAACCTGGATCGATACCTACAACCGCGAACTGCAGGCGGTGGTGTTCCGCCACAAGATGAACACCGTCAACGCCGGCCAGGGCATCTGCTTCACGCTGGAACTGGGCGGTGAGATCTATCTGCACACCACACCGGAAGGCCAGATCCTGCTGGATGTCAGCGAGGAAGCTGCCTGGGCGGCCCCGGTCATCAGCGCAGCCGCCAATGTCCCCGCCCCTGCCGGCTCGGTGTGGGTACTGCCGCCCGATACGCTCACGCAACTGATCCTGGGGCTATCCGGTCTGATTGCCACCTCACAGTTCGTGCTGCGTCATGAATATCGCCTCGGCAGGTCGCAGCGCCCATACTGAGCCGCCCCGGATACGAAGAAAGTCACCGATGAAAGAACGCACCCTGATCGCCGCCGGCGCCATCAACATGTTCATCGCCGTCGGCTGTGGCGCCTTTGGCGCGCACGGCCTGAAGCGGATGATTTCGGAAGAGATGCTGGCGATCTGGCATACCGCCGTGACCTACCAGGTCATGCACGCGCTGGGCATGATCGCCATCGCCCTGCTCATGCCGCGCATGGCCGGTGCTGCGATGCGCTGGGCCGGCAATCTGATGCTGGCCGGCATCGTCGTCTTCAGCGGCAGCCTCTACCTGCTGGCGCTGACGGGAACGCGCATTCTGGGCGCCATCACGCCCCTGGGTGGGGCGGCCTTCCTGGCCGCCTGGTCGCTGGTGGCCTGGGCTGCCTGCAGGCGCGAAGTGTGATATCCACTGAAACCCGCTGAAAATCGCTGAATTCCCCTGAGACCCACTCAGGCCGCTGCGCCGCTCAGGGCTTCCTTGACCAGCTCATCGATTTCGCCGGTGATGTTGGAGAGCACGCCGGCCACCACCGAGAATTCCTTGCCCGCCTGCCCCGAACGGGCCGCGACGATGCGCGCATTGAAGGCCACCATCTTGGCTTCACGGGCGATGACCTCGATGTCGGTCATGATCCCGCGCAACTGCTCGCGCATGAGTCGCGCATGCTTCCTGGACTGCGCCTCGTAGACCGCCGTGATCTCGTTGAGCACGCCCAGCAGCGGCGTGGTCTCCTGCACCAGTTGTGCCAGCAGCTCGGGCCCGCTCTTGAGGCGGTCTTCGATGGCGTTGAGGGTGCGCTGCGCCAGCGCGGCAAATGCGGTGATACGGGCGTCGCCGGCTGGCCGCCCGTAATAGACCTCTTCCAGCTCGGGGCAGAACACCCCGGGCAAGTCACCCGACCGCTTGAGCAGGGCCGCATGGGCATTGCTGAACAGGGCCAGCGCCTCGCGGGCGGTGGCACAGGCTCCCTGCTGTCCCTGCGAGGCCAGCACTGCGTAGAGCACCAGGCGCTGTGAGGTGAAACGGCGGCGCCCGGAAAGATTGATCATGGCGCCGAAGACTTCTCCCGACAACGGCACGGTGGATGCATCCTCGGCCGCGCGGTCGGGTGCGGTATCGATCAAGGCCAGGGTGGACATGGCAGGCTTCCTTCCAACGATGCAACGAAAAGCGGACAGGTGCGCAACACACTGCGCATCTGCGCGTCTGCGCGAGGGCCGGGGCCGGGGCCCAGACTCCAGGCCAGGGCGACTCAGGCCGCCTCGCGTGCCGGATGGGCCTGCTTGCGATACAGGAATTCCAGCACCGCGGTGCGGTACAGGCCATACTGCGCGTCCTGCGCCAGCGCCACCCGGTCACGCGGCCGGGCCAGCTTCACCTCCAGCACTTCGCCGATGGTGGCGGCCGGGCCGTTGGTCATCATGACGATGCGATCCGACAGCAGCACCGCCTCGTCCACGTCATGGGTCACCATGACCACGGTGGATTCGGTCTTGGCCACGATCTTGAGCAGTTCATCCTGCAGGTGCGCGCGGGTCAGTGCATCGAGGGCGCCGAAAGGCTCGTCCATCAGCAGGACCTTGGGTTCCATCGCCAGTGCACGGGCAATGCCCACGCGCTGCTTCATGCCGCCGGAGATTTCATTGGGGCGCTTGGTCTCGGCCGCGCCCAGGCCCACCAGCGCCAGCGCGGCGCGGGTGCGGTCGCGCAGTTGCGTGCGGTTTTCGCTGGCGCCGAAGACGCGTTCCACGCCCAGGTAGATGTTTTCATAGCAGGTCAGCCAGGGCAGCAGCGAATGGTTCTGGAACACCACCGCCCGCTCCGGGGCCGGGCCACCGATCTCGCGGTTGGCGCACAGAAGCACGCCGTCGCTGGGCTTGAGCAGGCCGGCAATGAGATTGAGCAGGGTCGACTTGCCGCAGCCGGAATGGCCGATCAGGGTGATGAACTCACCCTTGGCCACCGTCAGGTTGATCTCGCGCAGCGCGTGGAAGTCACCCTTCCTGGTATGGAACACCATCTCCACGCCGTGGATGTCGATGAATTTGCCGTTGATGTTATCCATGATGTGCTCCCGCCTGTTCAGTTGTTGACCTGTTCATAGGTAAAGGCCTTGGCCAGCGCCACCAGCAATTGCTCCAGCACCAGCCCCACCACCCCTATGACGACGATGGCGATGATGATGTGCGGCACGTTCAGGTTGTTCCATTCGTCCCATACCCAGAAGCCGATGCCCACGCCGCCGGTCAGCATCTCGGCGGCCACGATGACCAGCCAGGCGGTGCCGATGGACAGGCGCACGCCCGTCAGCATGTAGGGCAATACCGAGGGGAACAGGATCTTGGTCAGCACCTTCCACTCCGACAGGTTCAGCACGCGCGCCACGTTCATGTAATCCTGCGGCACCCGCTGCACGCCCACGGCGGTGTTGATGATCATCGGCCAGATCGAGCAGATGAAGATCGACCAGATCGCCGCCGGATTGGCCGACTTGAACACCAGCAGCCCGATGGGCAGCCAGGCCAGTGGCGAAACCGGGCGCAGCAGGCTGATGATGGGGCCGAACATGCGCGAGAGGAATTCCACCCGGCCGATGGCAAACCCCAGCGGGATGCCCACCAGCGCCGCCAGGCCGAAGCCCATGCCGACCCGCTGCAGCGAGGCCAGCACGTTCCAGCCTATGCCCTGGTCATTGGGGCTGTTGCGATAGAAGGGATCGGAAAACATCACGCCGGCCTCCTTCAGGGTGACCCATGGCGTGGGGAAACTTGCGGTCTTCATGGCAATGATCTGCCACACCAGTACCAAGAGCGCCACACCCAGGACCGGGGGCACCACCCGCATGAACAGTCCGCCTGCGGCCAGGCGCTTCCTGGCGCTGCGTACCCTGGTCGGGGTGGCAGGTGCCACCGATGCCGGCTGCGCCTGGCTGGCTGCGGCCACTGCTGCGCCCTGGCTGTTGCCGGCGGGCTTGGCGTTATCGCCCATGATGCTTTCCATGACTGCACTCATCGCTTTCCCCTTGCTGATGACACTTCACTGTGACGGCCAGCGCTTTGGCTGCACTGCCTGCGCTGGCCGCCGAGGCTTACACCTTGATCTTGAAGGACTGCGCATAGGCAGCCGGATTCTTGCCGTCCCAGACCACGCCATCGACCAGCTTGGAGCTGCGCATGACTTCCTTGGGCAGGGGCGTCTTGGTCATGGCGGCGGCCTCCTTGTAGAGATCGATCTGGTTCACCGACTTGGCCACGGCGAGGTAGTCCGGATCGCTCTTGAGCAGGCCCCAGCGGCGATGCTGGGTCATGAACCACATGCCGTCCGACAGGAAGGGGAAGTTGACCTGGCCTTCGTCGTAGAACTTCATGTAGTTGGGGTCGTCCCAGGTCTTGCCCAGCCCGTTCTGGTAGCGGCCCAGGATGCGCTGGTCGATCACGTCCTTGCTGGTGTTGACATAGGACTTGTCGGCGATGACCTCGGCCATCTTGTTCTTGTTGGCCAGCGAGGCGTCGATCCATTTGCTGGCGTCCAGGATGGCGGCCATCATGGCGCGGCAGGTATTGGGGTATTTCTGGACGAACTCCAGTGAGGTACCCAGCACCTTTTCCGGGTGGTCCTTCCAGATGTCCTGGGTGGTGATGGCGGTGATGCCCACGCCGTCGACGATGGCGCGATGGCCCCAGGGCTCGCCCACGCAGAAGCCGTCCATGTTGCCCACCCGCATATTGGCCACCATCTGCGGCGGCGGCACGGTGATCACCTTGGCATCCTTCATCGGATGGATGCCGTTGGCGGCCAGCCAGTAATACAGCCACATGGCGTGGGTGCCGGTGGGGAAGGTCTGGGCAAAGGTGTATTCGCGCTTGTCGGTCTGCATCAGCTTGGCCAGCGAAGCGCCATCGACGGCGCCCTTGTCGGCCAGCTTCCTGGATAGCGTGATGGCCTGGCCGTTGTGGTTCAGGCCCATGAGCACGGCCATGTCCTTCTTCTGCCCGCCGATGCCCATCTGCACGCCGTAGATCAGGCCATAGAGCACGTGCGCCGCATCCAGCTCGCCATTAGTCAGCTTGTCGCGCACGCCGGCCCAGGAGGCTTCCTTGCTGGGGACGATCTTGATGCCGTACTTCTTGTCGAAGCCTAGCACCGAGGCCATCACCACCGAAGCGCAGTCGGTCAGGGGAATGAAGCCGATCTTGACCTCTTCCTTTTCCGGTTTGTCCGAACCGGCGGCCCAGGCGCCGCCGCTGGTCAGTCCCAGCATGCCGGTCCCGGCCGCCAGGCCTGCACCCTGTATCAGCTTGCGGCGCTTGCCGTCCACCATGTCGACCGTCCCTGCCGGCGTGGCTGGTTCGATATCTGCGAGCTTGCCTGCCTGGTCCGCCTGAGCGTTGAATTCCATAGCACCCTTCCCCTTGCGTTGCGAATTGACATTGACGAAAGCCATCAACAAAAAAAAGGCGTGTCCCGTCATGGATGACCATGTCGGAAGACGCCTTTGTCCGGGACGATGCGACCGCCGTTGGTCACACCTTCACATCTGTTGCGCACTCTCTGCGCTATGTCGTCAATTCAGCAAAGACTGTGCCAGCGCATGATAATCGCCCGCAAAGCCGCACCCGGCCTGCACTGACGGCGCCATGACCAAGACTCACGACAGGTCCGGCGAGGGGGTTCTCGCACCGTCAACATGAGCTCGGGCCGCACTTCATTTGTGCTTTGCACCAAGTTGGCGGCAAGGCGGAGTGATCAGGTGCCCATTGGGGCCACCGGTGGAGACGGCCCGAGGCGCCCGCCTACCCGGTATTGCCGGGTTTTCCTACAGCATATTGCGACGGGCGCTGATCGCGGGGACAGGGGGGCCGGGCCTATGATGGCTCAGCATCAACGAGCATCATCAAGCAATAACGAGCAACATCGAGCAACAACGAACGACCCGGCGCTTGCACCCTGGCGGGCAAGAACGAATTCAATAACAAAGGAGAACCTCCATGACCCTCGGCACCATCCTGCTCATCGTCCTGATCCTGATCCTGCTCGGCGTGATCCCGGCCTGGCCGCACAGCCGCGGTTGGGGCTATGGTCCCAGCGGTATCGCCGGCACCATCGTCATCATCCTGCTGATCCTGTTGCTGCTCGGGAAGATATAAGACAGGGCGGTAGCAAGGCGGTTGACTCCGCCCTGCTGCCAGCGCCCCTGACGCTTTCCCCGCGACCCTCCCCTCCCGGATGCAAGCCTGATACCATCGGCCTGCGGAAGGGAACACGGCGCGGTCGGTGCCCTGTCACCGACCGCGCCGTTTGCCTTGTGTCCAGCTGGCTTGTTATACGCTGCGGGCACGGCAGATGGCCCATCCCCATGAAGTTTTCGCGTTTGCGTGATGAGGCCTATAACAGATGAAGAACAAATTCCTCGCATCCTCCCTGCCCGTTTGCCTGGCCGCGTTGTCCATGCTGACGGCCGCATCCAGCCACGCCGGCGAGGACAAGCTGGCCAATGGCGATCCAGCCCGCTGGTATCAGAACGCCGACACTCCCAAGGAACGGCTGCGCAATCTCAACCAGGAGACCGCCGCTGCCTACGCCGAGGCATTGGCCGACTGCAAGGCACAGCGTGGCAAGCAGGCCAGCACCTGCCGCAAGGAAGCCGCCGCAGCCCGCAAGGACGATGCGGCGCGCGCCCGCCGCATCTATGACGACTACAAGGCGACAGGCGCCAAGCCGGCCTCCTGAGCCAATGCCGGGTTAGCCTGTAGCCCGGCTGCCTGGCTGCGGGGGTTGCCCCTGCGTCGGCCCCAAGTGCAAGCCACAAATGGAAAACGCCGCAACGATGGACATCGTTGCGGCGTTTGATGCATTCCGTGCGTGCAGGCCTCGATAGCCCGCACGGTGTGGCTGGCAGCGCTGCCAGCCTGGTGTCAGGCCCGTGTTACTTGCCCACCTGGTTACCGATCACGCCACCCACGGCGGCGCCGCCGACGGTACCGATGGCGCTACCACCGGTGAGCACTGCACCGCCCACCGCACCAGCACCTGCACCGATGGCTGTGTTCTTGTCGCGCGCGGACATGTTGCTGCAGCCGGTCATCGCGGAAAAGGCAAAGATGGCTACCGAAGTCACTGCCAGTTTTTGAATTGTTTTCATGACTACTCCTTCCTCATTGTCGAATAGAGTCCAACGAACGGATGACAGAACCGGCATCAGGTCATCGGACGCATGATCACGCGCGCAGCCGGAGCTTGCGGCGCAGCCTTGGCGGCTTCGCGGGCGACGTCCGGGGTGCATGCACCAGCCTCTTGCCCATAGAGCAGGACAGCTTCGCGCATGAACCGGGAACGGCGGCCTTCGGCCATGTCCATGTACCGGAACTTCTTTTGACCTGCCTTCTGCAGGCGGGTCGCGTCGACCGGCATGTGACGATCCATCGTGGAGGCCGACCAGCGCGCTGCGCTGCCATCAGCCTGACGGGGTGCTGCATAAGCGGAGGAGGCAAGTGCCGAGACGGCTACCAGCATGCAAATACCGACTGTTTTTTTCATGGTCTGCCCTTTCAGGGGTCCCTTCTTGGCGGTGAGCAAAAATTTCATGCGGCAACCCGAGAACTCTTTTGCATTTCCCGGCTCTACCAGCACCATGACGACATGGTCGCGGAAATTGCTGCATCACAAAATCAGCCGTTTCCGATTCTGGCGTAGGAAGATTCCTACACTGCCATCCCGCCGGCCACCGCAAATGCCTTGGGCTCCTCAGAACCCGGGCGGCATTCACGGCGACGGCGCGCCCACTTCACTTAGTTCTTTGCAGCTTCCTTGGCATCGCCATAGGACTTCTGGACATTGCCTTCCACCTGCTTGGCAGCGCCCTTGACCTGCTGGCTGGTATTGCCAGTCAGCTCACCGGTCTTCTCTTGCACCTTGCCTGCCACTTCCTTCAAGCTACCCTTGACTTGATCCTTGTTCATGATGGCTCCTTTGTGGTTGATTGCCTGATAGGTCCCGGCTGCAACGTCAGGACATTCCTGCCTGCTTGCCGGCACCGCCGCCTGGTCCACCCTTTGGGTCAGACTGCGACGATGAATCCATGGTATCGATGAGCCTGCGCCAGGCCCATAAGAGAGTCGCCCTTTCGCGCGTAGGAAAAAACGAAAAACCATGCAGGAAAAGCGGTGCCGAAAAATCCTCACAAAAACGCAGAAAGCCGCCCTGGAGGCGGCTTTCGGAAGGGTGATGGATGTGCGGGAAAGGACTCGGTTTGCGCCGCTCAGGCCTCGCTGGGCGCCAGCTCCGGACGGATCGGCAGGCTGATGCTGATCAAGGCCCCCTTGCCTGGCGTAGAGCGGATATCGACCTCGCCACCGAAGAAGGTGGCCCGCTCGCGCAGGCCGCGCAGGCCGTAGGTCTTGTGATTGTCGCGCCGCTCTTCGGGAATGCCCACGCCATCGTCGCGCACGGTCAGGGCCACGTGGTCTTCGTCGATATCGAGGATCACATCCACCTTGCTGGCCTTGGCATGCTTGGTGACGTTGTTGAGCATCTCCTGCAGCATGCGGTAGATGGCAATCTCCATCTCGTGGCCCACATCCACGTCTTCATCGGGCAGGCTGGCATGGCAGGCGATGCCGGTGCGCTCGTGCAGCTCGTCGAGCTGTTCCGAGATCGCCGCCTTCAGACCGAACAGGTCCAGGGTATTGGGCCGCAGTTCAGTCTGGATGCGTCGGGTGGTGGCCACCAGTGACTTCATCAGGCCCTGCATGCGGGTCTTGCGGTCGGCCCATTTTTCATCCGGCGGCAGGATCTGGTAGACCCCTTCCAGGTGCATCGACAGGGCCGTCAGGGAGGCGCCCATGTTGTCGTGCAGCTCGCGGGCGATAGCGCGCTTCTCTTCTTCGCGTACGGTTTCCAGGTGATTGGTCAGTTCGCGCAGCAGGGCGGTACGCTGGATCACGGTCTTTTCCAGCTGGCTCTCGCGCTGGCGCAGTTCATCCTCGGCCTGCTTGCGTTCGGTAATGTCGGTGCTGATGCCGATGACGCCCTGCACGCTGCCGTCCTTGCCAAACCAGGGCACCTTGGCGGTCTGGAAGGTGACCACGCCCTCCGGCAGGTGGAGGGTCTGTTCCAGCTTCTCGGGCTTGCCCGAGGCCATGACACGACGGTCATCGCGGTCCACCGTATCGGCCTCTTCCTGCACCAGGAAAAGCTCGCGGCTGGAGCGGTACATGGTCTCTTCCCAGGTCTTGCCGAGCTTATGCAGGGTGGCCGGGTTGGCGAAGATCATCAGGCCCTGGCGATTCTTCACGAAGATCGGGTCGCTGGTGCTTTCGCTCACGGCGTTCAACAAGGCGCTGGTTTCGGCCAGTTTCTGGGCATTGCGGGTACGCTCGCCGTATTCGCTATCCAGCCGACTAGCCGAGCCCCAGAAGATGAAGAGCACGATCGCGCCATTGATCAGGGTCAGCGTCGGCAAGACCAGCTCCGGCACGATCCAGCCATGCGTCATGCCCCAGTTCAGCAACAGGCTGAAGGCCAGCAGCAGGAACAGCGTCTGCGGCAACAGATGGCGCAACATCTGGCCGCCCGGCGCGATGCGCATGATCACCGCCATCAGGGCATGTGCCGGGCGTGCCATGAGCAAGGCCGCCCCCAGCAATGCGAACACCAGCGCCGAGAGCAACGACACCGGCAGCGGGAAATCGAGATAGATGAACTGGCTGACGTCGTACAGATAACCGACCAGCGGAATGGCGGACAGCGCGATCAGGGCAAAGGCCAGGTATTCGGCCGGATAGTAGCCGCCGAGCAAGCGCCAGTCATGCAGCAGCAAGGCGGTCGCCATGAGCACAAAGCCCAGCGACAGCAAGGGCGGGATCGCCAGAGGCGAAATCGTGTCAGCGCCCTCCAGCGGCAGCCAGCCCAGCGCGTACATGACACCGTGCGCCAGAGACGCCAGCCCGCCGACCAGCAGCAGCACCGCCAGCCCGATGGCGATGCGCCGCAGCAGGGGCCGGCGTACCGCAGAATTCATGCAATTGAGGTAGAGCGCCAGGGCGCCCACGATGAAACCACCGGCCGTGAGTTCACGCACGGCCAGCAGGCCTGACAGCAGTCGCCGGTACTCCTCACCCAGGAAACCGGTCAGCAGCACCACGATGCCCAGCAGGATCACGGCCATGGACAGGCCCATGGCCAGTGTCACCATGCCGCTGTAATTGGCGTGCGATGCCGCGAAATACTCGACCGATGCGCTGTTCTGGATGTCGGCGGAGGACGGACGAAGTCCGTCTTGGTTCTTCTGCATCGTCGGGAATCCCTCGTTCTTGTGCGATCCGTGCTGTCCGCGCTGTCCGTACGTTTCGGACATCAAGCCTGCGTCAGGGTCTTTCGGACTCCGGGCAGGCTGCGTGCCATGATCGGTTCTCGTTGTCTGGTGCACCGCGGTCGCGCCGAACAGCCCTGGCGCCGCGATCGTTAGCTGCACAAATTATGCAGCAAAATCCTGCTTATACCCCGCCCGCCTGGGCCGGCCCTTGCGGCGAATTGTTGCTCGACGAGGTCCGCCCGGACTTGCCCCCCTTCTGCTTGGCCAGCTCCTGCAACAGGTCACACAGCAGCGGCAGTTCGGAGGACTTGTCGAAGAAGTGCTGCACGCCGCATTGCACGCCCACGCGCCGATAGGTCGGGCTGACGTGATTGCTGAAGACCACCTTCACCTCGCTCTGGCGGCGCGTATTGGAGCGCGCCAGCGACTGCAAGAGGCTCATGCCGTTGCCCTGCTTCAACTGGATGTCCAGGATGAGCACGTCATAGCTGTTCTGCTGCAGATGACGCAGGGCTTCCAGCTCGGTCTCGGCGTAGCCCACCAGGCGCACGCCGGCAATTTCGGCCAGACTCTCGACGATCAGGTCCCGCACGTCCTCCGAATCTTCCACCAGGAAGAGCCGCAGGATCGTCCCGTCGCCGTCGCGCTGGGGCCTGATGTTGAGAATGTCGTCCATGATGCGATGTACCACTCTTCCTTGCCTGCGCCCCCGTCTGGTTCATGCAGCCTCTGCAGCCTGTGCTGCCTGGCCGGAACCGCCCGGGTCGCCGGATCTCAGTCGATCAGGTTGTTCTTGATCGCGTAATAAATGATGTCCGCGTTATTGGTCATGCTCATCTTCTGCAGCACGCGCGAACGATAGGTACTGACCGTCTTTACCGACAGGCACAGCTCGTCGGCGATCTGGGTCACGCCCTGCCCTTGACCCAGCTTGTAGAAAATCTCGTATTCCCGCTGCGAAAGCGTCTCGTGCAGCGGCTTTTCGGAATCCACCGGCTCGCTGGTGAGCAGCTCGGCCACGCCGTAGCTGATGTACTTGTGACCACGCAGGATGGTATTGATGGCGTTGACCAGCTCGGTGGCCAGCGCCTCCTTCTGCACGTAGCCGGATGCACCGCTGCGCAGCACCTGCACCGCATAGCGGCTCTCTGGGTGCATGGACAGCATGAGCACCGGCAACTCCGGCTTTTCCCGCTTGATCTGCTTCAAGACTTCAACGCCACTCTTGTCGGGCATTGCGATGTCGAGCAGGACGATGTCCCAGTCCTGGGTACGCACCAGACGGATGGCTTCTTCCGCCGTACTGGCCTCGCCGCCGATTTCCATCGACGGTATTTCCGAAATGAAATGATGTACACCTGCCCGTACGACCGCGTGGTCATCGACTACAAGTATTTTTGTCATGGCAATTTTGAGCAGTGAATTGAAACGCCAGCGCCGTGGGCGCTGCTTGGTACGATTTGTAGTTGTACTCTGGTTTTACGCCGTTTTACGCGGTAATCAAGTCCACGGGATCTACCCGCTTTCCCGCCGCGCCGCCCTTCCCTGGCCGGCTTCGCGCATGCCCGGCAGCAACGGATTCCAACTATACCCGACTGCACCTGACCTGTCTTCTTGCGGAACGCACCGGATCGGTCCGAGACGCTCTGCAAGCAGCAAGTCCTCAAGCGGGACAAGCGCGGACCGGTCAACAGACCGGTCACGCGCTCACAAGTTCCCGACCTTACTGCTTCAGACGCAGGTCGTTACGCACCGAGACCACACCCTTGACGCCACGGGCCAGTTCGGTAGCACGGGCAGCCGAGGTGGAGCTGGAAACGAAACCGGACAGCTGGACCACGCCCTTGTAGGTTTCGACATTGATTTCAGCGGACTTCAGGTTCGGCTCGTTGAAGATGGCGGCCTTCACCTTGGTGGTGATGACGGCGTCATCGACGTATTCGCCGGTGCCTTCCTTGCCTGGGCTGGATGCGCAGCCCACCAGGGAAACCATGAACAGGGCCAGGAAGAAACCGAGGAAACGCTTGGTCAGGGACATTTTGGTCAGCGACATGATGAAACTCCTATGTTGTTGGGGGATAAGCCTGGTCTGGCGGCCGCGCCACGGACTATCTGCCGGGCGCAAACCGCATGATCGTCAATCGATGGTCAATCGATGGTTTATCGGCCGACGGCCGAAGAACCCGGATTACTTGCCGTACTTGGCCTTGGCGTTGGCCACGCACTTGTCCTTGGCGTCACCGCTCATGGCGTCGCACTTTTCCTTGGCGACGTCATAGTTGGCATCGTTCTTGTCCTTGCGCGCATCCTTGTCGGCTTCGCTACCCTTGCGCTTGGCCTTGGCATCAGCGATTGCCGATTCGTGGGCGGCCTTGGCTTCCTTCTCGCACACGTCCTGGTCGTTACCCTTCAAAGGACCGCATTTCTTCTTGGCTGCCTTGTAGTCGGCATCGGCGCGCGACTTGTCGGCCTTGTATTGTGCGGCAGCCGGATCAGCTGCGAAGGCTGCGCCGTGCATGCCGATGGCGGCAGCGCCGAAGATCATGGTTGCGATGATTTTTTTCATTGTGTTGTCCTTCCTCATGGTTTGCTTTGACAGCCTGGGTTGCGGCCTGGGGCCGTATTCTTATGCAGGCCGGGTGAGCGGCCTGCGTACTACGATGTTGCGGTCCTGCGATTTCACTTGCGCTTGCTGCTCACGGTCTCACTCACACTCACTCCAACTCCGGTGCGGGCTTGCTCGCGGCAGGCGGCTTACTGACGCCAGTCCTTGTTGCGATCCTCGAAATCACGGATCTGCTTCTCGGCTTCGTCCTTGCTCACGCCATAGGCCTCCTGCACGCGGCCGGCCAGTTGGTCACGCTTGCCGGCGATGACGTCGAGGTCGTCGTCGGTCAGCTTGCCCCACTGTTCCTTGGCCTTGCCCTTGAATTGCTTCCAGTTTCCTTCCACGATGTCCCAGTTCATGGTGATCTCCTCGTTGTGGGTTGGGGTTCAGATCGAGGGGGATGGCCCCTCGTTACGTTCTCGTTGCGTTCTCGTTACCTTCTCGCTTGCGCTCTCGCGCCCAAGCTTGCAACGGTTGCCGGATTTACAGACCCAGCAGATCACTCATGTCATCAGCGTGTTCTTCTTCCTGCGCCATGATCTGGATCAGCATATGCTTGGTGGTCGGATCGTCGTCACCGATGCGCTCGATCATCTGGCGGTAGGCCTCGATGGCCACACGCTCTTCCACCAGGTTGGCGCGGATCATGTCCTTGATATCGGAGGACTCGTCATACTGCGCATGGCTGCGCTCGGCGATGGTCTTCGGGTTGAAATCCGGCTCGCCATTGAGCTGCACGATGCGCTCGGCAATCTGGTCAGCGTGGCTCTGCTCTTCCTGCGCATGCTGCAGGAACTCGCCCTTGATGGCCTCGATTTCCAGGCCCTTGGCGGTGTAGTAGTGACGCTTGTAGCGCATCACGCACAGCAGCTCGGTGGCCAGCGCGTCGTTGAGCATGGCGACGACTTCCTCGCGGTTGCCGCGATAGCCTTCGGTCACGGCACCGTCATCGATCTTCTTGGCGGCGGCGCGAATGGCTTCCTTGTCCAGGTGGAAATCGGCTTTTTTCTTGACGTCGGTCTTCGGGGGATTCTTGGTCATGGTGGTCATTCCTTTTCTCCGGTTTCTTGACTAATGCGCTGGGCGTCGGGCGTGTTGTGCTATGTCCCGCTGCAGAGCGCCTGGCTGCAGCCGTGATGCCGCGCGGGCATCGCCACGGCGTGCGGAAATCAGTCGTGGTCGGCGCAGCGACCGACGGCCAGACCGACCAGGAGGCCGATACCGGTGCCGATGGCAATGGCACGCCACGGATTGGACTGGACGTAATCATCGGTGCTGGTGACGATCTGACGACCGGTTTCCACCACGGCGGCCTGTGCATCCTGGGCGGTGCTCAGGGCCTGCTCCAGCAGATCCTGGGCGGTGGCACGCAGGTCATCGGCCTTCTTGCCGGTGGTGTTGGCCGCTTCGGCGAACAGGTCCTGGGCTTGTTGCAGCAGCGATTGCACATCGCTTCGGACGGTCTTGAATTTGTTGGCTTGCATACTTGCCCTCCATGTATTCGTTTCGGGTTCAATGGCACGCGCTGATAGCGTCGATAGCGTCGTTCGCGCCTTCAAAATCTGCTCACATCAGGTACTGCAGAACGATCAGCATCAGCACCGGCACACCCAGAAGCCATCCGAGCACGAGCTTGTCCATGATCTCCTCCTCCGTTGTTCTTCATCGTGCCGGCGACTTTCCTGGTGATTGCGATAGTGCGACGCAGTCTCCGGCGCCTTCGTTGCTTGTGAGTTCTTGTGAGTCTTCACTTACGGTTTTCTTACCGTTTTCAATGCATCAGCATTGCTTGCTTTCGTTACGTCCTTCATCACGTCAGCGAGTAGGTTCAAGATACTGAGCCCCTGTTGCGCTCGCTATCGGCGCCAGCCCGATTGCCTTGTAGGACAAAGAGCCAGCCGCCAGGGTGCTGCACTACCGCACGGCGCGGCTCCCGCGGCTGCCGCGGCTGCCGCCGTTATCGGCGCCACGGCGGCCACGTTGGGCCACGGTGCGGGCGCTGCCGCCTTCGTCTTCCCAGCGCTGCAGTGCCAGGCTCTGCTGGCGCTGGTCACGACGCGCTGCATCACGGGCCAGTACACGCAGGGTGGCGCAGACGGCGACCCCGGCCATGCCGGCAGCCCACAACAATTTTCTGGCAATACTCATCTCGTCTCCCGCAGGTAATAGCTGATGGCTGACGCCTGATTTACACAGGCTTCACACCGAACCCGCGCGCTGGCGCAGGGAACGCTTGATCAGATCCTGCGCCTCGCCGACCGCGTGCATGATGCGACCATCCATCTGGCGGCGCTGGGCGGCACGTTGCAGCTGCACATTGCCCAGCACGCTACCGACGCCTTCCTGGACTTTGCCCAGGGCAAACTGGAATTGGCCGGTGATGGTCTTCTTGTTCATGGTGCGTCTCCTCGTGGTCAGGGTGGTCGGGGATCACATCTTTGATCCGGCCCCGGCTCATCCGGGACTGCGGATCATCGGCCGGGCCAGGCCATCAGGCCTTGCACTGTTACGCCGGGAAACCTGTACAACATGGGAAAAATGATAGCGAGGCCCTACTGTCGGGCTCTATAGGACGCCTGCCGATTGTCTTGTAGGACAAAGCGCAAAGTCTTGTCGGCATTGGGATTGCGGCATTCCGGCATATTCCGGATAGAGGCTTGCGAGCGGATTTTTTCCGGGATGCTTGCGGAAGGCAAAGCAGGGCTGTTTCCTACATGCGCTTGCGCCGCCGTCCGATGGAAATCACCGGAGCGGGCTCATAGGATGACAGCATGCAATCGCAAAGCAGCGCCGACTCCCCGGCTCCCAGCCATCCTGCATCGGGAGCGGCGTCCACCCAACTGAATCCGATGAACAAGAAGGAGAACATCATGGGCAAGTATTTCCTGGCATGGCTGTGCGGCGTTCCGGCTTTCCTGCTGGTGCTGATCTATCTGTTCGTCCACTGATCCGCCGCGTACCGGCCGCGCCGCCAGCAGGCCGCCGGCCGGTATAACCGGCGTAAAACAAGCGAGAAAGGAGAGCAACATGACCAACGATCACCTGATTTCCACGCTCAACGACCTGATCCAGATTTCCATCGACGGCGAAAAGGGTTTCCGCGCCTGTGCCGACGACGCACAGGAGCGCTACATCCCCTACAAGGACACCTTCATGGTGCGCGCCACCGAATGTGCGCAGACGGCGCTGGACCTGCAGGATCTGGTACGCCGGCTGGGTGGTGAACCGGCCAGCCACAGCACGCTGGGCGGCACCCTGCATCGCCAGTGGGTCAACCTGAAGAGCGCCATCACCGGGCGTGATGACGAGAGCATCCTGGACGAATGCGAACGCGGCGAAGATGCCGCCGTCAACGCCTACCGCAAGGCCTTGAGTGAAGACCTGCCCACCGATATCCGCCTGATCGTGGAGCGCCAGTATCAAGGTGTGCTGGCCAATCACGACAAGGTACGCAGCCTGCGCAATCAGGTGAAGGCACGCAAGGCGGCCTGATACCCCACACCGTCGCATGCTAGGCGCACCCGGCATACCGAGGTGACGGCGAAGTGACGGACAAAAAAATAGCGCAGCCTGGCTGCGCTATTTTTTTGCCTGCATGATCTGCATCTCATGCATCATGAAAGATGCAGTCAATGCACTATCGCATCGTCACGAATGCCAATGATCAACCCTCACCCAGGTAAGCCGCCTTGACCCGTGGATCATCCAGCATCTGCTTGGCCTCGCCTTCCATGGTGATCAGGCCGGACTCCATCACGTAACCGCGATGCGCCGCCTCCAGCGCCAGCTTGGCGTTCTGTTCCACCAGCAGGATGGTGATGCCCTGGGCCGACACATTGCGGATCACTTCAAAGATCTTCTCCACCATGATCGGCGACAGGCCCATCGAGGGCTCGTCCAGCAACAGTAGCTTGGGGTGGCTCATCAGCGCACGCGCCATGGCCAGCATCTGCTGTTCGCCACCCGACAAGGTACCGGCCATCTGCGCGGCACGTTCCTTCAGGCGCGGGAAGACCTCGAACCAGCGGTCGATGTCGGCCTGGATCTGGCCCTTGTCATTGCTGGTGTAGGCACCCATCAGCAGGTTTTCCTGGATGCTCATGCGGGTGAAGACGCCCCGCCCTTCCGGCACCATCGCCAGCTTGTCCTTGACCAGCTCGAAGGACTTCTTGCCCTTCAGCGGATTGCCCATGTAATACACGTGGCCATCTACCTTGCTGCTGGGTAGCGTGCCGGTGATGGCTTTCAGGGTGGTGGTCTTGCCGGCACCGTTGGCACCGATCAGGGTCACCAGTTCGCCTTCGTTGACTTCCAGCGCAATGCCCTTGACGGCCTGGATGCCGCCATAGGCCACGCTCAGTTGTTCGACTTTGAGGATGTTCGTTGTCATGTTCTGTGGTCTCGCTTAATGGCCTGCGCCCAGATAGGCTTCGATCACCGCCGGGTTCTTCTGTACGTCGGCCGGTACGCCCTCGGCAATCGGCTTGCCGTAGTCCAGCACCGTGATGCGGTTGCACAGGCCCATCATCAGCTTCACATCGTGTTCGATGAGCAGGATGGTCCGGCCATCGGCCTGGATCTTCACCAGCAGCTCGCGCAGGCCCAGTTTCTCGGTGGCGTTCATGCCGGCCGCCGGTTCGTCCAGCGCCAGCAGTTGCGGGTCGGTGGCCAGGGCACGGGCGATTTCCAGGCGACGCTGGTCACCATACGACAGGTGACGCGCCGTGCGCTTGGCGAACTGGCCGATGCCCACGAAGTCCAGCAGTTGCTGCGACTTGGCGCGGATCGCCGCTTCTTCGTCACGGGCTGCCTTGTGGCGGAAGACCGCACCAAACACGTTCTGTTTGGTGCGCACGTGGCAGCCGACCATCACGTTTTCCAGCACGGTCATCTCGCCGAACAGGCGGATGTTCTGGAAGGTGCGGGCGATGCCGGCCTTCGCCACTTCGTGCGGGGCGCTGGGGCTATAGGGCTTGCCGTCCAGTTCGAAGCTGCCGGTGTCCGGTTGATACAGGCCCGTGATGACGTTGAAGAAGGTGGTCTTGCCGGCACCGTTGGGGCCGATCAGGCCATAGATCTG